>JARRQM010000208.1:0-4282 GCA_037381765.1 Kineosporiaceae bacterium | reverse complement strand
TCGGTGGCCAGCAGCGGCAGCTCCCGGTCCAGCGCGTCGGCCGCGGCGTCGTCGGTGGGCCAGACGGACCGCAGGTGACCCGCCGCGGAGCTGGCCAGTTCGGGATCCTGCTCGATCACCCGCCCCTGCCGGTCCCGCATCGGCTGGGCCAGCAACCAGACCAGCCACTGGTAGCGGTCCAGCAGCATCGCGCTCGACGGCGCGACGGACGGACCGCCGCCGCCGTCGGAGTCAGGTCCCGCCCCGTCGGGGGCCCCTGCCCCACCGGCCTCCGTCTGCGTCCCGGCGCCCGCCGCCCGCCCGCCGGAGCCCGCGACCATGGCCCGGGCCTCGTCCTCGTCGATGCCGGCGTCCACCTCGGCCCGGAACGAGCGCCACTCCTCCAGGTCGGCGAACTGCCGGTACACCTCGCGTTCCTCGTGGTCCTGCCACCACACCGCGCCGTCGCCCCGGACGTCGCACAGGGTGTAGTTGTCCCCTTCGTCGTCGAGGATGACGAACCCGGACAGCGTCTTGTCGATCGCCCCGAAGTAGGAGTAGTTCACCCCCAGGTGCGCGGCCACCAGGTCCACACCGGCCTGGTCCGTGAGGTTCTCCTGCGCGGCCTCGATTACCTGCGGGTCCACCCGCATCCCGTAGAACCGTTCCGCCACCGACTCGTCCGCCACCCCGCCCGACCCCTTCCCGCGGCCCACCCGTCCGGTACCGTCGCGGTACCGGGACGCCCGGAGGACAGCACGACAACGTACAGCGCCCCGCCGACCCGCCGACCCGCAGCCCCGACGGCACCGGTCAGGCCGGACCGTCCCAGCCTTTCCTCGGCCTGCGGAGCCCTCTGCGCTACCCGGTCACGACGACCCACCTTCCTGCCCGCGGCGCCCGCGGCGTGCCCGCTGCTGCGAAGCCCGCACGCCGTCTCCACCGGGTGGATCGCGCTCCGAGCGGCAAGGGCTGCCGACAGACCAGGGGTGTGTCGATTAATTAATGATCTTTCGGTAATTGTGTGAGTCGTTCCCTGGGCTGTGTCTGTGCTGGTGGGACGGTTGGTTCATGCCCAGGAACGGCAAGCGTGGTGCGGGTGGGGCCGGTGGTCGGCCCGCGTACAGGCGTACTCCGGCAGCTCTGGATTTGTTGCGGGAGCGGAGGATGCACGCGGCGGGGATGTTCGCGTGGGGTAAGCGTCAGGTGGATGTCGTGGTCGCGTTGGGGGTTTCGGCGCAGACCGCCTCGCGCTGGCATCGGGCCTGGCGCGATGGCGGGGCCGATGCGCTGGACGGTGTGGGCCGGGCGGGTCGGCGTAGTCGGCTGAGTGTCGATCAGGTCGCGGCGGTGGAGGCCGCGCTGCTGGAAGGTCCGCAGGCCAACGGATTCGGCACCCCGTTGTGGACACTGGCCCGGGTGGCGCAGGTGATCGAGCGGGTCACCGGGGTCCGCTACGGCCAGACCCAGACCTGGACGCTGCTACGCAAGCGGCTGGGGTGGAGCGTGCAACGCCCGGCCCGGCGGGCGGTCGAGCGCGACGACGAAGCGATCGCCTCTTGGGTGAACAACGACTGGCCGCGCATAAAAAGGGGGCCCGACGACTGCGGGCCTGGATCGTCTTCGCCGACGAGAGCGGACTCTCCCTGCCACCCGTCGTGACAGCCACCTGGGCGCCCAAGGGGCAGACCCCCATCCTGCGGCACCGGTTCAGTTGGAAACGCCTGTCGATGGCCGCCGGTCACACCCATGTCATCGTCGACGGCGCCCTGATCCACACCGACCGGATCTCGGCTCCCGGCCTCACGCCCGGGGTGGACCTTTGGTGGAGCGGCAAGAACTCCCACCATGGCGGGAACATCCAGGTCGTCTCCGCACCCGACGGGTGGCCGCTGTGGACCTCCGACGTGCGTCCCGGCCGGGAACACGACACCACCGCCGCGCGCGCTGACCCAGTTCTGCTGCAACGGATCCGGGACTGGACCAGAAACGGCGCACCGGCTCTTGCCGACCTGGGCTACGAGGGCGAACCCGAGGTCTTCACCATCCCGTTCAAGAAGCCGAAGGGCCGGGACCTGACCGTCGACCAGCAGGCGCTCAACGCCGCCCACGGAGCCCTGCGCTGCCTCGGCGAACGCGCCAACAGCCTGCTCAAGACCACCATCAAAGCCCTACGCCACCACCGCGGACGCCCCTGGCACCTCGGGAAGATCATCGCTGCCACACTGGTCCTACTCCACCACGAGCACAACCGCACAACATGACCTGCCCACACGGCGCAACCAACCGTTACGCGGAAAGGCTCAGTGGTTCGGGTCTATTCCGAAAGCCGGGTGATCAGCGGTGGCTACGCAGGGAAACGACTACGAAGGCTCGACTATTCGGCCACTACCCTGACCAGACCCAGATCGAGTTATGGAATGGTGGCGCTGGCGTTGGAGTTTTACAATTGAAGGTGGCGGAGGCTATTTCCGACTTCCACCGCCACTTGGGGATGCAACGGAACTTGCAGCAGTCGCCTGCTGCTGGTGGGAATCTGAGAGTCTCCTAACCTTGGAATTACACACAAGAAGCGCTGAATTAACAGGCGAGGAATTGACGTACATATCACTTGCGGCCGGATGGCTCGAGGCTTGTTTCCCAGATAGGGAAATCCTCCTGGATCAAGTTCGAGACCATCCACTATTTAAGATGAGTCGCATCTCGGATGATCTCGCTAGGTCTCTGATCGATAAAGGGTATGGACCAGTCGGCGGTGTCATACCGTCGTAGCAACAGCGACGAGTACGACAGCTGCGGATTTAGGAATTTGTGGTGATCGGGTGGCGTTCGCCGGTGTGTGAGCGTTGATGATGTGGTGGCCCAGGTTGAGGTGTGGGCGGCAGAGTTGTCGGGGTGGGTGAATCGGGTGGTGGGGGTGTTCGCCCGGCCGGAGCCTGGGGTTCTGTTGGAGCAGATGACGATCGGGTTGTTGGCGCCGTTGCGGAAGAAGAACGGGTGGACGTTGGCCGAGCATGCCGGGCACACCCATCCGGGGCGGATGCAGACCTTCTTGTGTCGTGGGGCCTGGGATGCGACCGCCCTGGAGTCCCTGGTTCGGGACCTGGTGGTGGAGGCGATAGGGGACCCCGACGACGGGGTGCTGATCGTCGACGACACGCAGATGATCAAGAAGGGGAGGGTGTCGGTCGGGGTGGCCCCCAGCACTGCGGGTTGACCAATCAGACGGAGAACTGCCAGGTCGTGGTCATGTTGGCGTATGCGGGGCGGGGTGGGCACGCGTTCATCGGGCACCGGTTGTACCTGCCGGAACGCTGGACGAAGGACCCGGACCGGTGTGCCGCCGCCGGGGTGCCGAGGGACGTGGTGTTCGCGACCAAGCCCCACCAGGCCGTCGAACTCTTCCAGGAGGCCGACGCCGCTGGGGTGCCGTATGGGTGGATCGCCGGCGACGGTGGGTACGGGCAGTACCGGGAAGTCCGTGACTGGCCAACTGAACGCTCGCGCCGGTATGTGATGGCCGTGCCGTCGAACCAGCGGTTGGCCCGCGTGCACGGCATCGGCACTCAGGCCCCGGTGTCCCAGGTGAGCGATCTGCTCGCCCGCGCACACCGGTGGGAGCGCCGCTCGCGCGGGCACGCCGCGTTGGGGGAACGGTTCTACGACTGGGCGTTCTTCACCGTCACCCTGCCCGACGAGCCACCTGCCGACGGGCACGCCCACACCCTGATGATCCGCAGGTCGACTTCCGACCCGGCCGAGGTGGCCTACTTCCTGGCTCACGCCCCGCACGCCACGCCCACCAACGCGATGGTCGCCGTCGCTGGGATCCGTTGGCGCATCGAGGAATGCAACGAACAGGGCAAGGACCTGATCGGACTGGACTCCCATCAGGTGAGGACCTGGACCGCGTTCCACCACCACGTCGCGGTCGCCATGTTCGCCCACGCCTTCGCCGCCACCCGCAAAGCCCTCCTGCACACCCAAGCCCCCGCGGCCGAAGGAGCACACCGGGGAAACGCCCCGACACCGATACAGACCCTCACCCGACAACACAGCCCGATACCGACCACCAGTAGCGACTGCTGAGCACCGTCACAGACGCCGTCGCCCTCCTGACCGCCTGGCTACACCCCGCCACCGACCGCCTCGCCACGATCCGCTGGACCCTCTGGCGCCAGAACCACCGCGCCCAAGCCCAGATCAGCCACTACCAGCGACGAGGCGAACGACCACCGGCCTACCTACGCGCAGAGCACATCACAGCAACTCCACCTTGATCCGCAGCTGTAGTACCGGGCCC
>JARRQM010000207.1:0-6885 GCA_037381765.1 Kineosporiaceae bacterium | reverse complement strand
TCGGTGTCGACACCGGCACCGACCGGGTTGAACCGGGTCTGCCAGGTGTCCCAGTGGTCGGGGTACATCAGCGGGGAACGCAACGCCGGGTGCTCCCGGCGCAGCCCGGCGAGCCGGGCGTGCAGGGCGGTGAGCGCGGAACCGACCGGGTCGCCGGCGAGTTTCCAGCGCAACGGGCGGGGGATGACCCGGCGTCCGGTCCCGGCGTCGTCCTCGGGCAGGTGGTACTCCTCACCGAACTCGTCCCCGTTACGGATCAGCGGGGTCGCCGTCGAGGTGAACAGGGCGATGAGGAAGGGCTGCAGCTTCCACCAGCGTCGGGACGCGCCGACGTTCTCCCGCGCCCCGGCCTGCCAGGCGACTGCTCAGGTACAGGGTGGGGGTCTTACCGTCGGCCAGCCAGCGACGGTTGTTCAATGCATTTAGCAGGCCCGGGCTGATGGTGTCGGTCCACAGGGCGGTGAAGGTCTGCTCGTACAGGGAGTTGTCCCAGAAGCTGGTCGCGGCCGTGTCGTTGGTGACCCGGGCGGCGGTGGTGTCGATGTGTTCCAGGGTCAGCGAGAAGTTCTGTTCACCCCGGGCGGTGACGTGTTCGGCGACCCCGGTGAGGATCTCCGGCAGACCGTGCGCGGTACCCGGGACGTGGAAGTTCACCGTGTTGTCCAGCCGGATGCCGTCGATGCCGAAGGTGTCGATCCAGTAGGTGCAGGCGTCGTGCACGAGGTGCCCGGTGATCGGGTTGTGGAAGTCGAGGTCGGCCAGCCCGGGGAAGGTCCCGCCGAAGGCGTGCGCGGTGAACGGGCAGTCCGCCGGGTCCTGGTACAGCTGCGGGTAGGGGAACTCGTGGCTGACGTGGTTGAAGACCCCGTCCATGAGCACGTGGATGCCGCGTTCGTGGCAGGCGTCGACCAGCCGTTTCAGCGCGGACAGTTTCTCCTGCGGGGCACCGGGGGCGTCGGCGTAGCGGGATTCGACGGCGAAGTACTGGAACGGCTCGTATCCCCAGTCGAAGTCGGTGTGCTTCCACGCCGTCCACGGCATGAACTCGATCGCGTTGAACCCCATCCCGGCGAGCTCGTCGAGCCTGTCACGCACCGCGTCCAGCGGGGCCCGGCCCAGCCGGTACCCGGCGGTGAAGTCGTCGATCATGAGTTCGTAGATGACGAGGTCGGTCAGCGGCAGCCGGCCCCCGGCGACGGGCCGGATGCGGTTGTCCGCGGGGCTGCTGCCACCGACCACGATGCCGGAGTTCTGCTCCGACAGGCCCCCGTAGCGGGCACAGGGGTCGGTGACGATCCGCGATGGCGCGTCCTCGAAGTCGACCTCGTACTTGTACTCGTAGAACCCGGCGGGGAGCGCCTGCGGGGTGCGCACCGACCAGAAGGTGCCGAGCGGGTCCGTCCCCGGTTCCCGGGACAGCGCGACCCCGCCGGTGAAGTCCCAGTTCTTCTGTTCCAGGGCTTCCTGGAAGTCGCCGGCCACCCGGATACCGGTCACCTTGGGGTCGGGTCCGGCGGGGAACAGGATGCGGAACTCGACCGTGCCGGCGCCTTCCTCCGTCCCGATCTGCCACGCCCCGCAACGCCGGTCCATGAACACCATGCCGGATTTCCTCTCAGTCGGTGGATCGGGGAGCCGGGGCGGGGTCCGCGTGGCGGGCCCGCGCCCAGTCAGTGACGTCATCGGCCGGTAGCGGCGGGCAGATGAGGAATCCCTGGACGCGATGACACCGGTCGCCGAGCCCGGCCAGCTGCTCCTCCTGCTCGACACCGACCGCGACGACGGTGTGCCCGAGGTCGGCGACGAGGTCCACGACGAGCCCGGCGGTGTTCCGGGGGACGGGGCGGTCCCCGCCGGTTCCGGGTCCGGTCCTGGTTCCGGGTCCGGTCCTGGTTCCGGGTCCGGTCGCGGTTCTGGTTCCGGTCGCGGCCCCCCGAACGCTGTGGACACCGGCGATGAGGGTGCGGTCGATCTTGACGACGTCGAGTGGCAGGTGCAGCAGCTGGCTGAGCGAGGAGATACCGGAGCCGAAGCCGTCCAGGGCGATCCGGACCCCGAGCTGGGAGAGCACGTTGAGGTGGTCGACCGCGTGCAGGTTGTCCAGCAGCGTCGACTCGGTGACCTCGATGACCAGCCGTTCGGGGGACAGCCCGGAACGGTGCAGGGCGTGTTCGACGTCCTCGACGATCCGCGGCTGCTGCAGGTGCCACGCCGAGATGTTCACCGCAACGTCCGTCGAGGCCCAGGTGGGGTCCCCGGACCACGCGACGAGCTGGCGGGTCGCCTCGGACAGTGCCCACTGCCCGAGGTCGGCGATGAGTTCGGTTCCGTCGACGAACGGGATGAACTGGTCCGGGGCGAGTAGTCCGCGGCCCGGGCGCCGCCAGCGGATCAGGGCCTCGGCCCCGGTCAGCCGGCGGTCGGCGGTATGCAGCACCGGCTGGTAGTACAGGACGAATTCTTCGCGTTGCATCCCTTCGGCGACCGCCTGGTGCAGGGCCCGCTGCACTTCGAGATGGTCGTTGAGGTGCTGGTCGTACAACTGCACGGTGCCGCCGCCGGCGGCCTTGGCCCGGTAGACGGCCGCGTCGGCCATCCGGAGCAGCTCGTCGGGGTCGGCGCACCCCTCGTCGCAGCTGGCCACCCCGATGCTGGCGCCGATCCGCAGATCGTGCCGGCCGAAACTGATCGGCTCGCTCAGGCTCGCCACGATCCGGTCGCCGAGTTCGACCAGGCCAGGAGCTGAGGATCGTCCCTCGGTGATGACCACGAACTCGTCCCCGCCGAGCCGCCCGGCGGAATCCCCGGCGCGGATCAACGACCGCAGCCGCCGGGCCACCGTGCGCAGCACCTCATCACCGGCGGCGTGTCCGAGCCGGTCATTGCAGGCCTTGAACCGGTCGAGGTCGATGAACAGCACGCTGACCGCGGAACCGGCACGTTCGGCCCGGGCCGCCGCGGCGGCGAGCCGGCGGTCGATTTCGCCCCGGTTCGGCAGATCGGTGAGCGGGTCGTGGCTGGCCTGGTGGGCCAGTTGCCGACGCAGCTCCTCCTGTTCCCGGACCGCGGACACGATCCGGGTGACCGAGGCGTGCACGGCGGCACCGAGCGGGCCCGGCGCCGGTTCCGCCAGGTCGGGGGAGTCGAGGTCACCGGAGGCGAGCAGTTCGGCCTTGGCCTCCACATGGTGCAGGCTGGCGACCGCGTCGTTGATCGCTTCACTCGCGGTGGCCAGTTCCCGTGGCCCGCGCACCGGAACCCGGTCCAGGTACCCGGCGCTGAGCCGTTTGGCCCCGGCGGCCAGCGCGCCGAGCCGGCTGCGCAGCATGCCACCGAGGGTGAACAGGGCGATCGCGGTGGTGATCAGGAGCAGGCCGGTGAACAGCACCGACTGGGCGGCCCGATCGCTGGCCCGCTGGTCATCGGTCCGGGCCGTATCCGCCGCTTCCTGGACGGCCTCGCCGAGGAATCCGCTCAACTCGGTGAGCACATGGGTGCCGGCCCGCACCACGGGGAGCAGCCCGGACAGGTTGCTCAGGTCCAGTTTCCCGTCGACGACGAGGGTCGGGGCCCGGGCGCTGTCCCGCAGCACCTCGGCGACGATCAGATCGAATTGCCGGACCTGGGTATCGAGCATGATCCGGGCCCACGCCGACGACGTCTCGCCGGTCAGATCGTCGGGTAACCCCGAGGACAGCACCCGGTAGGTGGCGTCCTCGGCACGCAGCCGGGCCATGACCGACGGCTGCTCCGAGGCGGGGACGACCATCTGGAGGAAGTACAACCCGGCGCGCCGCCCCCCGCTGGTGACCGCGGCGACGGCTTCCTCCAGGGAGTGGCTCTGGGTGACGAGCGCGGCGCTGGTGGCGCCCTGCTCACCGGAGGCCACCCGCCGGGCCACGGCCCGTTCCGCCGCGGACACCTCATCGCCGAGCGCCGAGTAGCCGTCACTGACCTCGGCGGCGGTGACCAGGATGGGGACGTGCGTCCGCCCGGCCCCGTCCACGACGGTGCGTAGCCGGGCCAGGCGAAATTCCAACCCGGGCAGGCGGGCCGACGGCAGCCGGTCCGTGGAGAGTGAGCCCAGCAGTTGATCGGTTCGGCTGCGGGTCTGCTCGGTCGACCCGCTGATATTCACCCCCACCCGCCCGGCCAGGGCGAGGACGGGCAGGTCGAGCGAGCTGCCGAGGATCACCATCGAACTCGTCGTCACTTCGTCGTTCAGGGCGATCCGCAGCTCGTCCAGGGTGCGCAGGGTGTTCAGTTCGGCCTGGACCCGTCGGGCCGAGGAGGCCTCCTGCAACCGTTGCTAGGTCAGCTGCGCGGACAGCCCGAGCAGTCCGAGGGAGGGCAGCAGGGCGATCGCGACGAGTGCACGCCAGACCGAGGCCCGGGGGCCGAGCGGCGACGCCCGGGCCACCCGGCGACGGACTGCCCGAGGCAAGGCACGCGGCACTGTGTCCATGTCGGCACCGCTGACTCCCCGCTGAAGCCCGCGTCGACGTCACCCCCCGTAGCCTGCGGCGTCGCCCGCTGCCATTCGGCGGGGGCGACGGGGTCACCGGCCTTGGTGCAGATCCGTGCCGCGGCCCGGGTCGGGTCGAGGGTCCACAACCGGACGGTTGTGGCGGCCCCGGCCCCGGCGATCTGGTCCCCGGACGGGGCGAAGGCGGTACTGGTGAGAGTGGTGTCCCCGGCTGCGGTGAGCACGGCGACGGCGGTGGGGCGGGCCGGGCGGGTGGTGTCCCACAGGCGCAGGGTGCCGTCCCCGCAGGCGGCGGACAGGGTGTGCCCGTCCGGGGCGAAGGCGACGGCGTTGATGTCTCCGTCGGCGCCGAGCAGGGGGTTGCCGAGCCGGCGCGGGTGGCTGCGGTCGGCGGTGTCCAGCAGCTGGACGGTCCGGTCCGCGGACCCGACGGCGAGCAGGTTCCCTCCGGGGGCGAAGGCGAGCGCGTCGACCGTCGAGGTGGGGCCGGTGACCGGAGGGGCGAGGAGTTCCGGATGGGCGGGGTCGGCCAGGTCGTACAGGACGATCGTGCCGGGGTCGCCGGAGGCGGCGGCGAGGGTGTGCCCGTCCGGGGTGAAGGCGGCGGCGGAGGCCGGTCCGCCGGTGAGGCGCAGGGGGCCGCCGACGGCGGCCGGGCGGGCCGGGTCGGTGATGTCGTGGATCTGGACGGTGCCGTCGTCGTAGGCGGCGGCCAGGAGGTGCCCGTCCGGGCCGATCGTCACCGTGCTGAGGGTGCCGCGCTGCGGGTGCGGGGTGGCGGCCAGGCGTCGGGCGGGGGCGCCGGTGATGTCCCACAGTTGGAGGGTCCCGCCGGGGCCGGCGGCGGCGAGGGTGTTCCCGTCCGGGGTGAGTGCCGCGGCGCCGGTGAACCGGGTGCCGTCGGGGGCGGAGGGCACCGGGGTGAGCGGGCCGGGCCGGAAGGGGCGGCCCAGGTCGAAGAACCGGACTGTTCGCGGATCCGTCGCGGCGAGCCGGCCGTCGGCGGCGTAGCCGAGGGTCCCGATCGGGGCGGCGGGCAGGGTGGGGGAGGGGGCCGGGACGGCCCAGAACCGCACGATCCCGTCGGCGGCGCCGGTGACCAGGAAGGAACCGTCGGCGGCGTAGGCGAGTCCGGTGACCGGGCCGGGATGCGGGAGGTCGGCGAGCACGGTGTGGCTGGCCGCATCGAACAGGCGCAGGTGGTGATCGGATCCGGCGACGGCGAGGGTGCGGCCGGCCGGACCGTAGGCAACGGCGTTCACCTGGTCGCGCGCCGAGCCGAGGACGGACGCAGGGGTCAGCGCCGCGGCTGCGGCCCGGTCCCGGACCGAACCTGTCCGGCCGAAGTCCCACAGGTAGGTGCGCCGGTCCTGGGATCCGGCGGCGAGGCCGCGGCCGTCGGCGGAGAAGGCGAGGCTGGTCACCGCCGCGGTGGCGGCGGCCAGTGGTGTCCCGACCGGGACCGGGTGGGTCCGGTCGGCGAGGTCCCACAGGTAGACGCGGTGGTCGGTGCTCCCGGCGGCGAGGACGGATCCGCCCGGACCGTAGGCGAGGGCCTGGACGGCCCCGGCCGGGGCGGCCAGGGGGGCACCGAACGGGTTGAGTCCGGTTCCGGTCACCTCCCACCGGTGGATCCGCCCGTCGGTGCCGGCTGCGGCGAGGGTGCGGCCGTCCGGACTGAAGGTGAGTGCGAGCACCGTCCCGGTCGGATCCGCCGGGACGGTGGGGTCGGGCAGCGGGCGGGGCCGGGACGGGACGGAGATGTCCCAGGCGTGCATCGTGCCGCTGTCCCCTGCGGCGACGAGTATCCGCTCATCGGGGCTCAACGCCACGCAGGTGAGGGTGTCGGGGTCGGCGCCGGGCAGGTCGGCGGCCCGTTCCGGGACGGGCGTGCCCGTCGGTGAGGTTCCGGCGGTGACCCACAGCCGCAGGCCCCCGGCCTCTCCGACCGCGGCGACCAGCCGGGAACTCGGGCTGAGGGCGACGGCGGCCGGGCCGCCGGGTCCGGTGAGGCGGGTGGCGACCGGCAGGGCGGAGGTGTCGAGCAGGGCCGAGCGGGCCTCGGTGGTCGGACTCGTCCGGTAGGCGAGGACGGCGAGCTGGGCGGCCACGGACAGGTCGGTCCCCCGCAACCGGAGGGAACTTTCTGCCAGCTGCCGGGACAGGGCCAGGTCGCGTTCCCGGTCCGCCCGGCTGCGCTGGTACAGGGCGTACCCGGAGAGCCCGGAGACGGTGAGGGTGAGCACGACGAGGGTGGCGAGCAGCGACCGGAGTCGCCGGGCCCGCCGGGACCTGGCCTGTTCCTCGGTGTCCCGGGCTTCCAGACCCGCCACCAGGAACCGGCGTTCCTGCGGGGTCAGCGCGAAGGCGTGGGCGGGGTCGGTGACCCAGTCCTCGGC
>JARRQM010000206.1:4328-5890 GCA_037381765.1 Kineosporiaceae bacterium | reverse complement strand
CGGTTGTCGGCGGGCACGTCGACCCGCGGTCGCTCGCCGATCCGGGGGTCGTGGCCGAGGTGGACGACCGGGTCCGGTCCTGGTACCTGCCGGATGCCGGGCCCGGTGAGGTCGCCGAGGCCCTGTCCCGGTTGCGGGCACTGCCGGAGTGGGTGGGGGAGTTCGACGCCGGGTACCGCGCGCTGGCCGCATTGAAGGACATGACGAGCCAGCTGGTCGGCCGGTTCACCGGGGCGGTCGAGGCGGCCACCCGGCAACGGTCCGGTCCGGGGCAGCTCACCCGGTACGCGGCCGACGTCGTGGTGCCGCGGGCGACACTGGTCGAGATCGCCGCGCTGAAGGGGGTGGCCGCGGTGTACGTGATGACCGCGGTGGATCGCCAGCCCCGGTACCTCCGGCAGCGGGAGTTGCTCGCCGAACTCGTCGAGGCGCTCACCGCGCGGGCTCCCGAGGAACTGGAACCGCCATTCGCGGCGGCCTGGCGGGATGCGCGGGATGACGCGGGACGGGTCCGTGCGGTGATCGACCAGGTCGCCTCGCTCACCGACGGTAGTGCCGTGGTCTGGCACGGACGTCTGCGCCGCTGACCGGAACGGACCGGCCCGGAAGCGACCGGTCAGCGCTGTGCTGGGGCCGGTCAGCGGCGTGCTGGTGCCGTGCCACGGCGGTCGGTCCGTGCCGGCGCCGTGCTGGGGCCGGTCAGCGGTGCGGCCCGGGGCCGGTCCACTTCTCCGGGGTGGGGGTGAACAGGGCGATCCCTCCGCCGGTGACCTGCCAGATCCGGGCCGGACGGTACCCGCCTGCGCGGATCCGGGCTGCCGTCGCCCCGGGGAGCCCGGCGAGCGGGTCCCCGCACCGTCCCCAGCACCCCACCCACAGCCGGGTGGGGTGCCCGAGACAGGACGCCGCGGGGCATTCGGTGGCGTCGAGCCGTCCGGCGTCGGCGGCGGAGCGGGTCGCGAGCACGTCCCGGGGCATCCGATCCGGTGGCGTGTACACGGTCAGTCCGACCCGGAACCGGTGTCCGGACTGGCTCGGCAGAACCATGGCGTCGCCGGGCCGTCCGGTTTCGGTGAGGATCGCGGCGAGGGCCCGGTAGTCCGGTTGCCCGTTGCGGGTCCCGGCGTGCACGGCGGCCTGGCCCGGCAGGCCCGTCAGGGCGATGGCGGCGGCGAGTACCCAGACCAGCCTGCCGCCCGCGCAGGTGAGGATGAGGACGACGCCGACGAGACCGAACAGGAGGTAGCGGCCGAGGAACAGCGGGAACCGGAAGGAGATGAGGGCCAGGGCGAGCACGGGCAGTATCCCGGTGCTGACCCCGACGAGCATGGGTGCCCGGACCTGGGCCCACCGGTGCCGGGCTCGGACGGCGACGAGCCCGGTTCCTGCGGCGAGCGCCCAGGCCAGGGGCGGTCCGAGGAACAGGCTCGTCCCGGCCGCGCACAGGGATCCCGGCCCGAACGGGGGGATCCACGAGACGGCGAAGGATTGTCGGTGCCCGGCCCAGAGCAGCGGTGCGAGGGGAACGGCGGCGGCCCCGAGCGCGGCGCCCCAGCGCCGGA
>JARRQM010000206.1:0-4307 GCA_037381765.1 Kineosporiaceae bacterium | reverse complement strand
CGGTCCCGTGGGCGGCGGCGACGGCCCCATGCCCGAGGAGCAGGACGAGCGCGGTGAGCTGACTCATCCCGAGGAGGACGACGGCGAGCGTGTACCCGGCCCAGCGGCGCGCCGATCCGGGAGTGGTCCCGGTGGTCCCGGTGTCCTGGTGGCCTCGGCGGTCCCGGTGGCCTCGGCGGTCCCGGTGGTCCCTGTGGTCCGGGTGGCCTCGGCGGTCCCGGTGGCTTCGGGGGCCGTCGCGGGAAGGGCCCGGAGCAGGAGGAGGGTGCTCAGGGCGGTGGTGAAGAGGACCGCGGCGGCGGTCCGGGCCTCCTGTGCGTACCGGGTCGTCACCGGGAGGACGGCGAGGATGATCCCGGCGGCGAGTCCGGCTCGGGCCCCGGCCAGCCGGGCGCCGATGAGCGCGGTGATGGCCGCGCCTGCGGCCATGAACAGGGCCGAGGGCATCCGCAGCGAGGCCGGTGCGGTGCCGAAGAGCACGGTCCAGCCGTGGATGAGGGCGTAGTACGGGCCGACGACGGCGTCGCGGTGGGTGGTCAGCCGTACCAGGTCGGGGAAGGACCGGTCGGCGGCGGACAGGGTGGCGAGTTCGTCCTGCCACAGCACGGGGTGTCCGATATCGGGGACGGCCAGGGCGAGGACGAGGAGTGCGGGTGGGGCCCAGATCCCCGCCGTGCTGCGGGCGGCGTGGCGGACGGCGGGCCGACCGGGTGCGGCGGGTGCGGCGGGAACGGGAGGCACCGGAGGTACGGGAGGTGCCGGGGGTATGTCCGGCGTCGCGACCTGCCCCGAGGAACGACCACCGTCGATGATCGACATGTGCGCACGGTACTCGAATAGCTTCATACAGTAATGAAAATGGTGCGGGATCCTCGGAACGGACCGGGCCTGCTGCCCCCGGCCGTACCGACCTAGACTCCCCGCGTGCCCTCCTGCCGTTTCGCCCCGCCCCGCACGTCGCCGGGTGACGGCGTGTGGCGCTCCTCGGGAGGCCTCCGATGAGGATCCGCCGGGAGGACGTCGAGCACGTCCGCGAGCAGTCCCGGGTCGAGGAGATCGTCGGGGAATACGTGACCCTCAAGGGGGCGGGCGTGGGCTCCCTCAAGGGCCTGTGCCCGTTCCACGATGAGCGCACCCCGTCTTTCCACGTCCGCCCGCCGGTCGGCCGCTGGCACTGTTTCGGCTGCGGCGAGGACGGCGACGTGATCGACTTCGTGCAGAAGGTCGACCACCTCACGTTCACCGAGGCGGTGGAGCGGCTCGCCGCGCGGCTCGGGTTCCCGCTGCGCTACGAGGACGACTCCGGGGGCCGGGCGGGGGCCCGCCGCGAACAGGTCGGCCAGCGGCAGCGGCTGGTCGAGGCGAACCGGCTGGCCGCGCAGTTCTTCGCCGAGCAGTTGCTCACCTCCGCCGACGCGCTGGCCGGTCGGCAGTTCCTCATCGACCGGGGCTTCGACCAGGCCGCCGCCGAACATTTCGGCATCGGGTTCGCGCCGCGCCCGGGGGAGGCCCTGCTGCGGCACCTGCGCGGCCGCGGGTTCACCGAGGACGAACTGTTCACGTCGGGGCTGGCCGGTCGGGGGCAACGCGGACTGTACGACCGGTTCCGGGGCCGGCTGATCTGGCCGATCCGGGACGTCACCGGCGACGTCGTCGGGTTCGGGGCGCGGCGGTTGTTCGATGACGACCGGATCCAGGCGAAATACCTCAACACCCCGGAAACCCCGCTGTACCACAAGTCGCAGGTGCTCTACGGGGTCGACCTGGCCAAGCGGGAGATCGCCCGGTCCCGGAAGGTCGTCATCGTCGAGGGGTACACCGACGTCATGGCCTGTCACCTGGCCGGGGTCGGCACGGCGGTGGCGACCTGCGGGACCGCTTTCGGCGGCGACCACGTGCGGGTGGTCCGCCGGCTGCTCGGTGATGACAGCGCCCGGGCCGGGGAGGTCGTGTTCACCTTCGATGGTGATGCGGCCGGGCAGGCGGCGGCGCGGAAGGCGTTCTCGGAGGATCAGCATTTCGTCGCACAGACCTCGGTGGCGATCGCCCAGGACGGGATGGACCCCTGCGACCTGCGCCTGGTCCGCGGCGATGACGCGGTACACGCGCTGATCGACTCCCGGCAACCGTTGTACCGGTTCGCCATCCTGTCCGCCCTCGACGAGTGCAACCTGGACACCGCGGAGGGGCGGGCGCACGGGTTGCGGGTCGCCGCCCCGATGGTGGCCCGGATCCGGGAGGAGACCACCCGCAACGGCTACGTCCGGCAGGTCGCCGGATGGTTGTCCCTGCCCGAGGGCGAGGTCCAGCGCCAGGTCCGGGCGGCGCGGCGGACCTTCCGGGAGGCGGCGGACAGGCGGGGCTCCGCCCCTGGTACGGAACGTCCCCGGGGCGGCCCCCTGGGGACGGGACGGTCCGATCCGGGCACCGGCGTCGGATCGGGTGCGGGAACCGGTCCCGGCCCGGATACCGGCGCCGGCGCCGGCACCGGTTCCGGGAGTGGGGGCCAGCGCGGGGACGGGAACGGGGACGGCACGGTGGGCCTCGCCATGCCGGATTCCCGGGACCCGGTGGTCCGTGCCGAACGGGAGGCGCTCGCCTGCCTGCTGCAGGTGCCTCAGCTACTCCCGGCCGGGGAGGCCGACGCGCTCGGTGAGCAGGCCTTCGACGTCCCCGCCTTCCGCGCGGTGCATCAGGCGGTGCGGGCCGCCGGCGGGATCGCGTACGCGCAGACCCTGGACCTGCGGGCCTGGACGGAGGCGGTGCTCGGGGTGGCCCCGCCGGCGGTCGCCCCGCTGGTGTCGCAGCTCGTCGTCGCCCCCCTGCCGACCGAGTCCGAGGAGGGGCTGTCCCGGTACGCGGTGTCGGTGTTGCTCGGGGTCGCCGAGTCGGAGGTGGTCCGCCGGATCAGCACCCTGCGCAGCCGGCTGCAGCGGACCGATCCGGGTAGCCCCGAACACCAGCAGGCGTTCGCCGACCTGATGGCGGCCGAGGAGCGCCGCCGGAGCCTGTTCGACCGGCGGGTCAACGGCGGCTGAGGACCGTACCGCAGCCGTATCCGACCGCCGTCCGGTCCGCTGTCCGGCCAAGCCCGCTGCCCGGCCAAGCCCGACGCCCGGCCAAGCCCGACGCCCGGCCAGGCCCGACGTCCGGTTTCGGGCAACCTTTCCTCCGGTCGTGGCGATTCCCTTGGTGAGGGGTGTGCGGGAGTGAAGGTCCCGCAGCCGGGCCGGAGATACGGGAGGGCTCGTGGGCGTACGGAGGATCTGGACGGCGGGGGTGGTCGCCGCGGTGCTCGCCGTCGGCGGGATCGGCGCGGCGTCCGTCGCCTCGGCCGGGCCGGACCAGGCCTGTTCGGTGACGTACACGGTGCAGTCCGAATGGCAGGACGGGTTCACCGCGAACGTGGCCGTCCGGAACACGGGCAGCGCACCGGTGGACGGCTGGACGCTCGGTTGGGAGTTCCCCGACGGCCAGACCGTCCGCCAGGGATGGAACGGCGAGTTCGTCCAGGAGGGGGCCGGGGTCGAGGTCACGGACGCCGAGTGGAACGCCCGGATCGCCCCGAGTTCACGCTCCAGTTCGGTTTCCTCGCCGCCCGCACCGGCGCGAACACTGTCCCGGGGACGTTCACGTTGAACGGGCTCACCTGCACCGGGGGTGCGGCGCCGACCGGGACGGCGACGTCGACGGGAACCGGGACGGCGCCACCGTCCCCGGCCCCGACACCCCCGGACACGACCACCCCGACGCGGACGGCGACAGGCACGGGCACGGGCACCGCGGAACCGACCGGGACGGTGACCGCGACGGGGACGGCCGTCCCGCCGGGAACACCCCTGGGGTCGGGCCGCATCCAGTACGGCCCCACCTACACCGGTGAGGGCACTTTCTACGGGGCGACCGGGGAAGGCAACTGCTCCTACGAGGCGAGTGATGACCGGATGATCGCCGCGATGAACCACGCCGACTACGAGAACTCCCAGGCTTGCGGCGCCCATCTGGCGGTGTCCGGGCCGTCCGGGGTGACGATCACGGTGAAGGTCGTCGACCAGTGTCCGGAATGCAGCCCCGGGGATATCGACCTCAGCGCCGAGGCGTTCGCGAAGCTCGCCGACCCGTCCGCGGGGCGCATCCCGATCTCCTGGACGCTGCTCAGCCCCGACCTGGATACCCCGGTTTCCTACCGTTACAAGGAGGGGTCGAGCCAGTGGTGGTGCGGTATCCAGGTCCGTGACCACCGCAACCCGGTGCGGTCCGTCGAGGTCCAGGTGGGATCGTCGTGGCGGAACCTGCCGCGGAAGGAC
>JARRQM010000205.1:0-4312 GCA_037381765.1 Kineosporiaceae bacterium | reverse complement strand
GTACGTCCAGGGAGTGTCGGTGACCGCCTCCCGGGAGGTGCCGGGACCGCAGGTGAGCTGCCTGTTCACCGACATCGGCGGGGTCGCGGAGGCCCCGGCGGTCGCCCCCGCCGACCCGGTGGCCGGCTACCCCGAGGACCGGGCACGCGCCGAGGCCGCCCGCTGCCTGCAATGTTCCTGCCTGGAATGCGTCAACGCCTGCAGCTACCTGGAGCACTACGGCAGCTACCCGAAGCTGTACGCCCGCAAGGTGCTGCACAACCTGTACATGGTCAAGGGCGCGCATACGGCGAACCGGATGATCAACTCGTGCAGCCTGTGCGGGCTGTGCGGCCAGGTGTGCCCGACCGGGGTGGACATGGGCGCGATGCTGAAACAGGTGCGCCGCAGGATGGTGCGCCAGGAACAGATGCCGCCGTCCGCGCACGACTTCGCCCTGCGTGACCTCGCCTTCAGCAACGGCCCGGATGCGGCCCTGGCCCGGTCGGCCCCGCACACGACCAGCTCCTCGTACGCCTTCTTCCCCGGCTGCCAGCTGCCCGCGTCGGACCCCGGCTCCGTCGACCGCACCTACCGCTACCTGCGGGAAACCCTCGGCGCCGTCGGGCTCATCCTGCGCTGCTGCGGTGCCCCCGCGGACTGGGCCGGCCGGCAGGACCTGGTCGCGTCCACCTGGCAGGACTTCGACACGGCCTGGGCTGCCCTCGGCCGCCCCACCCTCGTCCTGGCCTGCACGAGCTGCGCCGCACAGTTCGCCGAGCACCGCCCGGACGTCCCGGTCACCTCCTTGTGGTCGGTACTCGACGCGTACGGCCCGCCCCCGGGCACGCCACCGGCCCCGCCCGGTCAGGTCCTCACCATCCACGACCCGTGCACGGCCCGGCAGGACACCGCCGTCCAGGACGCCGTCCGCCGGGTCCTGGACACCCTCGGCTACCGGGTCGCGGAGCTACCGCACAGCCGTCGACGGACCGAATGCTGCAGCTATGGCGGCCTGCAGTGGCTGGCCAACCGGGAGGTCGCGGAACTGGCCGTGCAACGGCGGATCGCCCAGAGCCCGCACGACTACCTCACCTACTGCGTGATGTGCCGGGACCTGTTCGCCGACCGCGGCAAACCCAGCCTGCACCTGCTGGACCTGCTCGGCGGCGACGACCTCGCGGCCCGGGCGGCCCGGCCCGGCCCCGGCTACACCCAGCGGCACGAGAACCGCGCCCGGCTCAAGCGGGACCTGCTGCGCGACCTGTGGGGGGAACAGATGGACGACCCCGGCGACGGCCCGGCGATCCGGTTGCGCGTCGACGCGCAGGTCCGGGAACGGCTGGAGGACCGGCTCATCCTGGACGCGGACCTGGCCCAGGTGATCGCGCAGGCGGAGAGCACCGGTGCGGTGCTCCGCGACCCGCGGACCGGCCACCTGCTCGCCCACCACCGCCCCCATGCGGTCACCTACTGGGTGGAGTACACCCGGGACGGCGACGTCTACGCCGTGCACCGCGCCTACAGCCACCGGATGCAGGTGATCGAGGGTGATCCCGGTGGACGCTGACCATCCCGAGCAGGTCCCCGGATGCTGCGGGGACGCCCCGGACCAGGCCCCCGGCACCGCATGGGAATGCGCCCGGTGCGACATCCCGTTGCGCTCCGGCACGGTGAAAGTCAGCTACCTGGGCACCGAACAACCGGTCGCGCTGTGGCGCTGCCCGCGGTGCGGAACGGTGCTCATCCCCGAAGAACTCGCGCTCGGCCGGATGGCGGAGATCGAGCAGCTGTTGGAGGACAAGTGACCCCGGCCGGGGCCGGCGCCCCGGATCAGGACCCCGCCCTGCGTGCGGCTGCCGGGCAGACCTCCCACCCTGGTGGAACGGCACTGACCGACCATGCGCTCACCCTCGCCGCACCGCCCTCCGGCGGGGTCGTGCTGGACGTCGGCTGCGGCGCCGGGGAGACCGTGGCGCGCCTGACCGACCGGTACGGCCTACGCGGGATCGGGGTCGAACCGTCCCCGGCCTCACTCGCCGAAGGCCGCCGACGCCACCCCGGTCTCCCCCTGCTCCGGGGCCGGGCCGAAGCCCTGCCGCTCGGATCCGGCAGCGTCGACATGGTGCTCGCCGAATGCGTGCTGTCCCTGGTCGAGGCCCCGGGGGTGGCGCTGGGCGAGTTCGCCCGGGTGCTGCGGCCCGGTGGTTGCCTCGTGCTCACCGACCTGTACGCGCGCGACCCTGCCGGGACGGCGCTGCTGCGGGCCCTGCCCGCGGCGTCCTGCCTGCGCGGTGCCCGGGCGCTGGCCGACATCCTCGGTCTGCTCCGCCGGGCCGGGCTGCGCTGGTGTTACGGGCAGGACCGTTCCGCCGACCTCGCCGCGTTCACCGTGCAGCTCATCTGGGGGACCGGATCGGCCTCCGGGTTGTGCTGCGCCGTGGGGTCCCCGTCGTTCCCGGACCTGTCCCGGGCGGTACGGGCCGCCCGGCCCGGCTACCTCCTGCTGATCGCCCGGACCGAAGGAGCCTGACCCGTGGATGACCGCGACCTTCACCCCAGCCCTGCCCCCAGCCCTGCCCCCGGCCCCGACCCTGCCCCTGGCCCCGGCCTCGACGCCGGCCCCGGCACCGATGCCGACCCCGGTTTCGGCCGCGAACTGGACCGGGTACGTGCCCTCGGCCGGCAGGGCTACCAGTGCGCCCAGATCCTCCTGCTGCGCGGGCTGGAACTGCGCGGCGAACACGACCCCGGACTCATCCGCAGCATGCGTGGCCTGTGCGACGGGATCGGCGTCGGTGAGACGTGCGGTGCGCTCACCGGCGGGGCCTGCCTACTCGCCCTGAACGCGGGCGGTGTCGGCCCGGAGGACGGCGACGGCCCCGAACCCGCAGCCGGATCCCCGCCCGGAACCGGGGATGACGACGATCCGCGTCTCACCCTGATGCGGGAAGACCTGCTGACCTGGTTCCGCGCCGAGTCCGGGCCCGGACGGGGCGGCCTGCGCTGCGCGGACATTGCCGGCCCTGACGGGCAGTGGGCCCCGCAACGATGCCCGCCGCTGGTGGCTGCGGTGTTCCGGAAAGTCACCGACCTGCTCGTGCAGAACGGGTTCGAACCGACCGGGATGCGGCGGTGAGTTCCGTCCCGGCCCCCGCCGCCGGCGACCCTCCCGTGGCGCCGGCGACGGCAGCGACGGTGCAGACAGCAACAGCGGCAGCGGCAGCGGCAGCGGAGGAGGAGAACGGCACCGTTGCGGTGCTGTCCCGCACCGAAAGCGTATGCCCGCGCTGCCTGCGTCGGCTGCCCGCGGAACGGCTGGTCCGGGGCCCGGACGTGTACCTGCGACGCACCTGCCCCGAGCACGGCACGTTCCGCACGATCGTGTGGCGCGGCGAACCGTCGCACCGGACCTGGCGGCGCCCCAAGATCCCGGCGGCCCCGGAACGGCCCGCGACCGCGGTGTCCCGGGGCTGCCCGTTCGACTGTGGGCTGTGCCCGGACCACCGTCAGGCGGCCTGCTGCGTCCTGATCGAACTCACCCGGCGCTGCGACCTGCACTGTCCGGTGTGTTTCGCCGACGCCGGGGGCCGCGCCGTAGGCGGTCCGGGGGCCGACCCGCCGCTCGGGACGGTCCGGGAGTGGCTGCGGCGGCTGGCCGAGACCGCCGGTCCGGTGAACGTCCAGCTGTCCGGCGGCGAACCGACGGTCCGCGACGACCTGCCGGAGATCATCCGGGCCGGACGCGACCTCGGTTTCGGCTACCTCCAACTCAACACCAACGGCCTGCGGCTGGCCCGCGACCCGGACTACCTGCACCGCCTCGTCACCGCGGGTCTGTCGACGGTGTTCCTGCAGTTCGACAGCCTCGACGAGACCGCGAACCGGCGGCTGCGCGGGCGTGCGGTCGCCGCCCACAAGCGGGAAGCCGTCCGCCGGTGCGCGCAGGAAGGGGTCGGGGTCGTCCTCGTGCCCACCCTCATCCCCGGGGTGAACGTCGACGACCTCGGTCCCCTGCTCGACTACGCCCTGGCGCAGGTCCCCACCGTCCGCGGAATGCACGTTCAGCCGGTGAGCTACTTCGGTCGGTACCCCGGGCCGCCCGGCGACGCCAACCGGCTCACCTTGCCCGAGGCGATGCGCGCCCTCGTCCGGGCCGGGCGGGGCCGGATCCCGCTGTCGGCCTTCTCCCCGCCGGGCGCGGAGCACACCTGGTGTTCCTTCCACGCCCACTTCGTCGTGCAACCGGAGGGCACGCTGACCCCGCTGACCCGCAACCCGGCCGCCGGCGGGTGCTGTCCGTCCCCCGTCCCGGCCCGGCAGGGGGCGGTCC
>JARRQM010000204.1:0-4320 GCA_037381765.1 Kineosporiaceae bacterium | reverse complement strand
AGGCCCCCGACACCGAGGACGCGGATCTCGGCACCGCCGGGGAGGCACCCGGTGTCCCGGACACCCCGTTCACCCCGGTCAGCCCAATCAACCGGTCAGGCCGGCCGGCCCGGGCAGCCCTTGCCGGCTACGCGTTCAGTTGTCGGCTACCGGAGAGCACCCGCTGGTGGACGGCCCTGGCCGCTCCCGTCCCCGACGGCGTCGCCGCCGAAACCGGTGCCCGCACCTTCGCCCCGTGCGAACTGCACGTGCGGGCCGGGCACCGGCACCGCGGTGGCGCCGCCCGGGGCTACTCGATGCCGATCGGGCCGTGCCGGGGTCCGTCCTCGCCCGCGGGCTGCACCGCCAGGGACGGGAAGTCGACGAGTTCGCCTTCCGGTTGGGCATCCCACTCCGGGAAGACCAGCTCGCTCTGCAGGTACAGGCAGAGCAGCTGGGCGAGGTTCTCCAGGCTGTCCAGGTGGGTCCGCTCATGCCCGTGCGTGGCGTCGACCCCGAACCCGAGCAGGGCGACCCGGGCGTGCGCCCCCGCCTCCACGGCGGCCGCCGCATCGGAACGGTAGTAGTCGAACACGTCCCGGACGGCGTCCAGCCCGTGCTCGGCCGCGAGGGCGGCGAGCCGGCGGCTGAGGTGGTAGTCGAACGGCCCGACACTGTCCCCCATCGTGACGGTCACCGCATCCTCCCGGGACTGCTGGCCCGGGGCGACCACGGCGACATCCACCGAGACGATCTCGGCGGTGCTGCTGTCCAGGCCGTGGCTCGCCCCGTGACCGAGTTCCTCGGTGCAGGTCACCAGCAGGTGCGCGGGCACCGGGAGGGTGACCCGGGCATCCTGCAGGGCCTTCAAAGCGGTGAGGGTGGCGGCCAGTCCGGCCTTGTCGTCGAGGTGCCGGGCCCGGACGAACCCGCTCGCCGTGATCACCGGATCGGTCAGTACCGCAACGAAATCCCCGACGTCGATGCCCAGGGCCCGCAGGTCGTCGGCGGAGGCCACCTGCTCGTCGACCCGGACCTCGACGTGGTCCCAACCGACCCCCTGGGAATCCACGCCGTCGTCGTAGCGGTGCCCGCTGGCCTTCAACGGCAGCACCTGCCCGGAGAACACCCGGTCGAGGACGTCGGTGAAGATCCGCACGGACGCCCCCTCGACGAACCGGGCACTGTGCGACCCGACCGGTTTGAGCTGCAACCGACCGTTGTCCTTGAGCCCGCGCACCACCATCCCGATGGTGTCGGCGTGCACGATGACGGCCCGCTCGGCACCGCCCTGCACACCCGCGAGGGTCGACACGATGGCGCCCCGGCGGGTCAACGTGACCTCCAGGCCGAGTTGCCGCAGCCGCTCCCCGACGTACTGCATGACGTGGTCGGTGCGGCCCGACGGGCTGGGGATGTCGAGCAGTTCCACCAGCACGGTGCGCAGGTAGTCGACGTCGAGGGGCAGCGGAATCGGGGCAGACACGCTAGGCATTGTCCCCTCCGACGCCGGCCGGCCCGGCCGGGACCCACCGGCGCGGGAAACCACTCGTGCCGGGGAAGAGCAGGTCGACGAACCGTTCCGTGGTCGGCTGCGGTTCGTGGTTGGCCAGTCCGGGGCGCTCATTGGCCTCGATGAACACGTGGTCGGGCCGGTCCGGGGCGGCGACCAGCAGGTCCAGCCCGGTCACCGGGATGGCCAGGGCCTGGCTCGCGGTCACGCAGGCGTGCACCAGGTCGGGGTGCAGGTGCCCGGTCACGTCGTGGATGGTCCCGCCGGTGTGCAGGTTCGCGGTCCGCCGGACGGTCAGGCGCTCGCCGCGCGGCAGCACCTCGGTCATCGCCCGGCCCGCCGACCGGACGACCTCGCGGGTCGTGCCGTCCAGCGGGATCCGCGACTCGCCGCCGGTGGCGGCCTCCCGCCGCCGGCTCTGCCGCACGATGAGGTCCTCCACCGTGTGCGTCCCGTCGCCGACGATACTGGCCGGACGGCGGACGGCGGCGGCGACGACCTCATGGTCGATGACCACGACGCGCAGGTCCTCCCCGGACCTCAACTCCTCGACGAGGACGTCAGGGCAGTGTTGGCGGGCCCGGGCCACGGCCACCTCCAGTTCGGGGCGGCTGGTCACCCCCACCGTGATCCCGACCCCCTGCTCGCCCCGGGCCGGTTTGACGACGACGCTGCCGGCCTCCGCCAGGAACCGGGCGTCGCCGTCGGCGCCGTCCGCATCCCGGCCTCGCGGGATCGGCAGCCCGGCCTCGGCGAGCACCCGCCGGGTCGCCCGTTTGTCGTCGCACCGGCTCATCGCCACGGCGCTGGTCAGCTCGGACAGGGACTCCCGGGTGACCACGGTGCGCCCGCCGTGGGTGAGCCGCATCTCCCCCCAGGTCGCGTCGAGCACCTCGACGAGGATGCCGCGGCGCAGCGCTTCATCGGCGATCAGCCGCGCATACGGGTTGAGCTCGGAGTAGCCGTCCGGGGGGCTGGCCCGGAACAGCCGCTCGTTGATCGGGTTCTTCCGTTTCACGCACAGATCCGTGGTGCGCTCGAACCCGAGGCGCTCGTAGAACCGGATCGCGCCCTCGTTCTCGGCGAGCACCGACAGGTCCACGTAGGACCGGCCGCGCCGGGTCAGTTCCTCGGCCAGGGCGGCGATCAGGGCTTGGCCGGTTCCCGGCGGGGCGATCCGCTGGTCGACGGTGAGGCACCACAGGCTCGCCCCGTTCTCCGGGTCGCCGAACGCCTCGACGTGATCCACTCCGGTGACGGTGCCGACCACCGCCCCATCCGCCTCGACCGCCACGAGATGGATGAATTCGGCCATCTCCGCGTTCTTCACCAACGTCTCGACCGGGGCGGTGAGCATGTTGTTGCAGGAGTAGATCGCGTTGACGGTCTCCGCATCCCCCGGCCCCGACAGCCGCCGCACCCGCGGGGCCCCCGGCTCCGTCTCCGCCGGATCCAGCCTGGTGGCGGGCAGGGACAGCCGGTACATCAAGGACGGGTCGATGAACAGCTCGTCCGGGCGCCGCGAGACCAGCACATGCGGGTCGGCGAGGTAGATGCCGATGTCCCGGGCCCCGGCCGCTTCGGCGCGCAGCACGTCACCGACGTCGTCCGGGCGGTGGAACGTCTGACCGAACACGAGCCGACCCCAGCCGCACTCCAGCACGGTCTCCGGGGCCGGATCCGTCCCGGCCGGGGCCGGTTCCGGCCGGGCGGACGGGGTTACCGGGGCCGGTGGGGCCGCCGGGATCGGGTCACCGCCGGGGCCGACCCGCTCATGCGGGTCCCTCCGGTCGGCGCGAGAAGACAGGTCAGTCGATTCCATGACGTTGCAACCACATCTCCAGCAGGCCCAGCTGCCACAGCTTGTTGCCGCGCAGCGGGGTGAGTTCGGCATTCGGTTCGGCGAGCAGGGCGTGCACGTACTCGGGGCGGAACAGGCCGCGGGCACGTGCGGGCGGGGCGAGCAGGGCGTCGCGCACCCGGTCGAGGATCTTGCCCTCCAGGTGGGTGAGTCCGGGGACGGGGAAGTAGCCCTTGGGGCGGTCGATGACCTCGGCGGGCAGTACCCGGCGGGCGATGTCCTTGAGCACGCCCTTCCCGCCCTGGGCGAGTTTGAGTTCCGGTGGGGCACTGGCCGCGAGTTCGACGAATTCGTGGTCGAGGAACGGCACCCGGGCCTCCAGGCCGTGCGCCATCGTCATGTTGTCGACCCGTTTCACCGGGTCGT
The DNA here is from genome assembly GCA_037381765.1 of Kineosporiaceae bacterium. GTDB lineage: Bacteria > Actinomycetota > Actinomycetes > Actinomycetales > Kineosporiaceae > JARRQM01. The sequence continues at coordinate 601 of JARRQM010000204.1, read as the reverse complement.
CGACGAGCATCACCTGGGTGTCCAACCGCAGCCCGGCGTCCACCGCGGTCTGCGCGCCGGGACCGGCCAGATGCGCGGCGACCAGGTCGCGGGCCGGGTCACCGGCGGGCAGGTAGTCGGGGGTGAGTACCTCGGCCAGACCGGCCCGGTCCCGGTCGAAGAACGCCGGGGCGTAGGTGTCCAGGGCCCGGTCCCGGGGAACCCCGGCCAGCGGCGGGTACCAGTGGTAGCCGGCCAGGATCTCGTCCGCGCCCTGACCGGACTGGACGACCTTGAGGTGTTTCGCGACGGCCTCGCTGAGCAGGGAGAAGTCGACGGCGTCGTGGCTGACCATCGGCTCGGACATCGCCGCGACGGCCGCCTCCAGCGGCGGCAGCAGGTCCGCGGAGGAGATCCGGATCTGGTGGTGGTCGGTGCCGAACCGCTCCGCGACGGCATCGGAGTACCGGAACTCATCCCCCTCCCGCCCGCCCACCGCGTCGAACCCGAGGGAGAAGGTCGCCAGACCCCGCGGGCCGTGTTCGGCGAGCAGGGCGACGATCAGGCTGGAATCCAGCCCGCCGGAGAGCAGCACGCCGACCGGGACGTCGGCGACCATCCG
>JARRQM010000203.1:0-4327 GCA_037381765.1 Kineosporiaceae bacterium | reverse complement strand
GGCCGGCAGCCGGTGCCGCACCGGGACCATCGCGTGCAAGTTGAGCAGCGCTTCGAGCTGGCGGGAGTCGTCCCGGACCGCAGCGCCGAGCGCCCGGACGTCACCGCGCACCCGCTTGTGCAGATCCGTTGCGTGGGACCGGACGAGGCCGGTCACCTGGTCGTTACTCGGCAACGTGGCCAGTTTCCGGTCCACGGTGGAACGCCGACGGTAGGTGTCCCAGCCGGCGACGGCGGCCGCCGCGAGTCCGGCCCCGAGCAGGGCCGCGACGAGGACGAGCGCGGCACCGGTGCCCCAGCTGACCAGGGCGACGGCGGTGGCCAACCCGGCGAGGGCCGCTCCCAACGCGGCGACGAGGGGAAGCAGGAATACCCGCCGGAACAGGTAGCGCACCATGGGTCACACCTCGGTTCGGCCGGGCCGTACGGTCCCGGAACTGGCAGAATCCACAGCGGCATCAGCCCCCGACCTCCCGGTGGCCCACGCCCCGGCAGTGCAGCCCCGGACACCGCACCTCGGGCACACGCGGGCGAGTGTATCCGCCAGTATTCGATGGCGGGCACCTGCCGGAAAACCACGGAGGACGGGCACTAACCTTGGCTCCGTGGAGATCCGCGAGCTGTCCGTCCCCGACGCCTGGTCCGTGCACCCCCGCCAGTTCCGCGACGACCGGGGCGTCTTCCTGGAGTGGTACCGGCAGGAGGCCCTGGCCGAGGCTGTCGGGCACCCTCTGCGACTGGCCCAGGCCAACTGCTCGGTGTCCCGCCGCGGCACGATCCGCGGGATCCACTACGCGGACGTCCCGCCGAGCCAGGCGAAGTACGTCACCTGCGCTTCCGGGGCGATCCTCGACGTCATCGTCGACATCCGGGTCGGCTCGCCGACCTTCGGCACGTGGGACAGCGTGCTGCTGGACTCCGAAACCCGGGCCGCGGTGTACCTGTCCGAGGGGCTCGGGCATGCCTTCGTCGCGCTGACCGACGACGCCACCGCCGTCTACCTGTGCAGTGAGGTGTACAACCCGACCGGCGAGCACGGGCTCACCCCGCTCGACCCGGACCTCGCCATCACCTGGCCGTCCGACGTCGAACCGGTCCTGTCGGACAAGGACACCGCCGCCCCCACCCTCGCCGCCGCCGCCGAGGCCGGGCTGCTCCCCCGGTACGAGGACTGCCGCGCCCTCTACGCCGCCCTCAGCACGCACCGGTAGCGCACAGCCCGGCACGGGCCCCAGCGACACAGCCCGGCACGGGCTCCAGTTCCGGGCACGCCGGCCGGGCGCGGTGCAGTAGCCTCCAGGACCATGCGCGGCATCATCCTGGCCGGCGGGTCCGGGACCCGGCTCCACCCGATCACCAAGGGCGTGAGCAAGCAGCTCATGCCGGTGTACGACAAGCCGATGATCTACTACCCGTTGTCCACGCTGATGATGGCGGGGATCCGGGAGACCCTGATCATCACCACGCCGGAGGACTCCCCCCAGTTCCAGCGGCTCCTCGGGGACGGTAGCGAGTTGGGCATGCGTCTGGAGTACGCCGTGCAGCCCCGTCCGGAGGGGCTCGCCCAGGCTTTCCTGATCGGCGCGGACTTCATCGGCGACGAGAAGGTCGCCCTCGCCCTCGGCGACAACATCTTCTACGGAACCGGGCTCGGTACCGCTCTGCGCAACCGCACCGATGTCGACGGCGGGCAGGTCTTCGCCTATCACGTGGCCAACCCTCAGGCGTACGGCGTCGTCGAGTTCGACACGGACGGCCGGGTGCTGTCCATCGAGGAGAAACCGGCCAGGCCGCGGAGCAACTACGCGGTGCCCGGCCTGTACTTCTACGACAATGAGGTGGTCGAGATCGCCCGGGGGATCACCCCGTCAGCCCGGGGCGAACTGGAGATCACCGCGGTCAACGACGTCTACCTGCAGAAGAGCCGGCTCGGCGTGACCGTTCTGGAACGCGGCACCGCCTGGCTGGACACCGGAACCTTTGAATCGATGATGGATGCTTCCCAGTTCGTCCAGGTCGTCGAAGCCCGGCAGGGACACAAGATCGGCTGCATCGAGGAAGTCGCCTGGCGGGAAGGCTGGATCGACGACGACCAGCTGCTCGCCCTCGGCGACTCGCTGCTGAAGAGCGGGTACGGCAGCTATCTCATCGGTCTCGTCGAAGCGCACCGGTCCGACCCCCGGGGCTGACCTCCGGCACTGACCTCCGGCACTGGTCTCCGGCACTGGTCTCCGGCACTGGCCCCGCGCCGGTCTCCGCCGCGACCTCGGCACAGACACGGCACCGGCACCGGCCCGGCGCTGTTCCGCGGAGCTGAACCGGGGATCCGGTCCGGCTCCGGTTGCGCGGGGCAACCGACCGATCCGGATGCGATCGTTCTCGGATATTGCCGCGATCTACTCCTTTCCCCTAGGACTGGGGCGATCACGTGCCCATTCCTCCCCTAGCCCTTGACGGGCCCCGGAGCGGGCCCGCCGAGCCGAAGGAGTCGGACGATGTCCACACCCACCGGGCCGGGCCCCACGAGACCGCCCCGGGGTCGCCTGCTCAGCGGCACCGGGATACTGCTCGTGATCGGCGGCGTCATCGTCACGCTGTGGATCGTGGCTCCGTTCCTCGACCGGCTGGCCACCTGGATGGCCGACAGCGTGCACACGGCCCTCGGCTGGGAGATCACCCCGCTGGTCGGCAAGGTCCTGCTCGCCGTCGCCCTGCTCGGGGTCGGTGCCGTCCTCTTCCTCGCCGGCCTGTTGCGGTCCTGGTGGGACCGGCGCCGGACCCCCGCCTCAGCCGTCCCCCCCACGATCGACCCGGCCCCACCCCGGACCCGCTGACATAGCTGCTGGCACAGGCACTACCCCGCACCCCGTACCCCCGGTGCGCCCCACACCCCGATGAGCGACCCGCACCGGTCGGGGCCGGGGAAGGCGGGGAGGCCGGAGCGGCCTTCCGCCCCCGCGGCGACCCGCCCCGGGGTCAGGTCACCTGCCGGAGGTAAGCCGGTTGATGTTCGCCTCGACCCGGCCGACCACGGCGTCCCGGACCCGCCGGACCCGGCCGTGCCGCACCGGGATGAGCGCCGCAGCCAGCGTTCCCGGCGGCAGCGCCGCGGGCCCGCCCGGCGGGACGGTGACGAGGTGCCGGGTGGCATAGTCGCGGCACAGCTGGTCCAGCCGCTCGGCGAGATACCCGGCGTGCGGGAGATCGCTGGGGTATCGGCGCCACGCTTGCGGGGACAACACGTGATCGACCGCGAACCCGGCCCGGCGGGCCACGGCGAGGTGCGGGGTGTCGAGTACGAGCACCGGCCGGGGCGCGACCGCACCGTTCCCGGCCTCTACCCCGGACCCGGACCCGGACCCATCCATGACCCCATGCCCGCCTTCGTCGGATGCCACGTCCCCGGCCCCGGATCCGGCCCCCCGTTCGGTCAGGGCACGTACGGTGTCCTCGACGGCTTCGACCGAGGTCGCGCCCAGGTGCAGGACGAGGACCACGGGGGCGGACCCCACCCCGTCACGTCCCCGCCCGGCACGCAGTCCCGCGGGGGGCGCGCCCAAGCCGTCGACGGCCCGTCCCAGGGCCGTCACGGCCGCGAGGCGGACCGCATCGGGGAGCAGCCCGCTGATCCGACGGCGCGACACACCGCGCCGGACCGGGGTCACCGCGACACCCCAAGGTCCGCCGTCGCGCCCGGTTCCGGGGACTCCCCGGCGGCGAAGGCCTCGATCGCGGCCATGGCGGGCCCCGCCCCGTTCGGCCGGCCGAGTTCGGCGCACCGCCCGGACAGCGCCGCCCGCCGGGCGGGGTCGGCGAGTACTCCGACGACGCGGTCCACTTCCGCCTCGGTCACCTCGGTGAGGGCGAGTGCCGCCCCGGCGCGTTCCGCCCAGCGGGCCCGCCCCTCCTGATCGTCCAGGGCCGTCGCGGTATTCGCGGCGAACGCGGTGGGTACCCCGAACCGGAACAGTTCGTGGAAGGCGTTGTACCCGGAAGCGGCCACGGCGAAGTCGACCGCCCGGAAGTATCGGCTCACCGGATACAGGCTGACCCCCCGGACCCGGGTACCGAACCGGGTGATGTCGTCGGCGATCACCGGGCGGGTGAGCACAATCTGCAGACCGTCCTCGTCGAGGAGCCGGGCCACGAAACGGCCCAGGTCGGATCCGATGTCGTTGATGTTCCCGGCGCCGAGGGTGATCAAGGCGACCGGCCGGTCCGGGTCGACCCCGAGGACGGCGGCCGCTTCCTCACGGGACACCAGGTCCTCGGCGTCGAGCAGGGTGACCGGCCCCACCCGCAGCGCGTCGTCCAGACCCGCGGTCGCT
>JARRQM010000202.1:0-4332 GCA_037381765.1 Kineosporiaceae bacterium | reverse complement strand
CACGCCGGGGCCACTCACCTCCCCCGCCTGCCACGGACGTGCCGGCTCGGCCAGCAGGCCCTGCAGCAGCAGCGGCCACAGACCGGACTCCGGATGACGGTCGCGCAGCCGCGCCCAGGTCCCTTCCGTCACCGGCCCGTCACTCAACCAGTACACCGGGGTGTCCCCGCCCGCGGGGACGACCAGCCGGCCGGGCGGCAACGTGCCGGCGGGAAGGGCGGCAACCAGGGCGTCGAGCGCAGTCATGTCCGGCGACCCTACCTCCGGCCGCCGCGCCGACGACTACGCTGTCCGGTACAGATCATGGCCGGAACACCCGGACACAGGCGCGGGTGCGGACACGAGCGCGGGGGCGGACATGAGCGCGGGTGCGGGCATCAGACGCCGGACGAGACGGGGCGCCGGGCGAAGCGAGAGGAGGCCCTCGCGTGAGTGCACAGACCCTGGCCGCCTTGCGCCGGGATCTCGCGGCCGCCGCCGACCCGGAACGTGCCGTGAGCACCCGCTGGTACCTGCAGATGGGACCCGGCGGCTACGGCGACGGTGACGACGCCCTCGGGATCCGGGTACCCGAGCAGCGCCGCATCGCCCGGCGGCACTGGCGCCACGTCTCCCTCGACGACGTCCGCGAACTGCTCGACGACGGGCTGCACGAAGAACGCCTCACCGCCCTGCTCGTCCTCACCCACCAGTTCCGGGCCGGGGACGGCGAGCGGCGCCGGGCCGTCGCCGAACTCGTCCTCACCAGCACCGACCGGATCAACAACTGGGACCTCGTCGACACGATCGCCCCGCAGGTGCTCGGCGCCTGGCTGGCCGACCGCGACCGGACAGTACTCGACCGGCTCGCCGCCTCGGAATCGGTGTGGGAGCGCCGGATGGCCATGGTCGCCACCCTCGCGTTCATCCGGGTGCACGACCACACGTGGACCCTGCGCCTCGCCGACACCCTCCTCGTCGACCCGCATGACCTCGTCCGCAAGGCCGTCGGCTGGATGCTCCGCGAGGTCGGCGAACGCGACCGGGCCGTCGAAATGGAATTCCTCGCCGACCGGTACCGACGCATGCCCCGGGTGACGTTGCGGTACGCGATCGAGAAGTTCAGTCCCGAGCTGCGCCGCAGCTACCTGTCCGGCGAGATCTGACCGGGCGGGCGAGATCTGACCGGGCGTCCCGGCGGAGCTACCCGCCCTACTCCGCGAGGAGTGCGGTGACCGCGTCGATGGACCGCTGGGTGTCCTCATGCAGCACGGCCTGCATCCCGAAAGCACGGGCCGCCTCGACATTCGCCTCGGCGTCGTCGAGCAGTACGCAGGCCTCCGGCCCGACTCCGAGCCGTTCGCAGGTGAGCGCGAACACCCGGGGATCCGGTTTCGCCATCCCGACCTCATGGGAGTAGACGATCATGTCGACGAGGTCGCCGAGCCGGTACCGGCTCTGCTCCTCACGACGTGCCCCGTCGGCGGAGTTGCTGAGAATGGCGGTGGCGTACCGGGGGCGCAGCCCGGCGACGAAGGTGGCCATCCGCTCATCCAGTTCCCCGCAGTACCAATCCCACAAGTCCTGCATGAACTCCTCGGTCTGGGTCCCGGTCAATCCGAGGGCATCGGCGTAGCGACGACGGAACTGGGCTTCGGTGAGCCCGCCGACGTGGATCTGCTCCTCCGGATCGACCTGGTGCAGGGCGTCCGCGAAGTCCGGTTCCGACATCCCGAGACGCCGCTGCCAGGAAGACAACCAGGCGCCTTCCTCGTCCACCCGCTCCAGCACCCCACCGACATCGAACACCACTGCACGCACCGTCACGGCAGCCAGGCTCGCATACCGGGGCGCCCCCCGTCAGTCTCCGCCGCGACCCGGTATCCCCCGAACGGCCTACGCCGTCGCCACCGTCACCCTGCCCCGCACCCGGCGTGACGGGTCCGGACGGGTACATCCGCCCGCCGTCAGGGTGACGCAGCGCAAGGACCACAACACGGGCCTCGTTCTTTGACCTACTGTCGTCACTGTCAGCAACATTTCCCCATTGCGGTCACCCCGCCACCACAGGGCGGCCACACGGCGTGAGGTCGGTGCATGACAGAACAGGACGGGACGAATACGACGAGTCCGGCCGGCGTGCCGAATCCGGCCAACACGACGGGCACAGCCAACACGACGGGCACGGCAGCGAGTGTCCGCGGTGGCGGCGACGGTGGCGGCGGCGACACCAACCCCCGGAGCCCCGGCCGGAGGAGCCGGAACCGGGGCCGACGGGTCCTGCTGCGTGTCCTCGGCGTCCTCATCGTCCTGACCGCCCTCACCGCCGGAGTCGGCGCCGCCGCGGTGGCTCACCTGAGGTCGAACTACGACCGCAACATCGAACGGTTCGGCGACCCGTTCCAGGCCATCCCGGAGACCGCGCGCCCCACCGCGGAACCGGGAACCGCCGAGGCGGTGAACATCCTCCTGCTCGGTTCGGACAGCCGGGTCTCCGCCGGGAACCCCGACGAGTGGACCGCAGGCGCCCAACGCACCGACGCGATCATGATCCTGCACATCTCCGCGGACCGGCGTAGCGCCTCCCTTATGTCCCTGCCCCGGGACAGCTGGGTGAACGTCCCCGGGCACGGCATGAACAAGATCAACGCCGGGTTCAGTTTCGGCGGCCCCACCCTCATGGTGCGGACCGTCGAATCGGTCACCGGAATCCGCATCGACCACGTCGTCATCGTCGACTTCGACGGGTTCACCGAGATCACCGACGCCCTCGGCGGCGTCACCATCACCGTCCCGAAAACGGTGTCGACCTTCCAGGGCACGATCCGGGCCGGAACGTACACGATGGACGGGAAGACCGCGCTCACCTACGTCCGGCAGCGGTACGACCTGCCCGGCGGCGACTTCGACCGGGTCAAGCGGCAACAGAACTGGATCCGCGCGGTGCTGACGAAACTCGTCTCCGCGGGAACGCTGAAGAACCCGCTCCGGCTCAACGCCGCGCTCAACGCCCTGACCACGTCGCTCGCCACCGACGACGCCTTCACCGTGAACGAGATGCAGGACCTCGCTCTGTCCCTGCGCGACCTGCGGACCGACGACGTGGCCTTCTTCACCGTTCCGGTCCGGGGCACCGGCTGGAGCCCGGACCATCAGCAAGCCATCGTCCTGCTCGACGGCACCGCCGACGCCGCCCTGTTTCGGGCCGTCCGCGCCGACGCGGTGAACGGCTGGCTCGCCGCGAACGACCCGGACACCCTCGGAACGACCGTGCGCTGACCTCCGGGGGCACCCCGAGCGCTCGGCGCCTGAGCCCCGGCACACGGTGCCGCAGCCCGGGGCGTCCCGGGGCCCCGCCGCCGGACGGCCCCCGGATGCCCCGGCGCGCCGCAGACCTGGTCCGCCGACTACCGTGAACGGTCGACGATGGGGCCGGTCCGCCCGGTGCCCTACCGGGCCGGCTGCCCCGCCCAGGAGGAGGTCCCCGGATGAGCCGCGCCGCACGCGCCCGCCGGATCGCGGCGGCCGCCGCCTTCGGCGGAGGCGGGGTCGGAGCGATCGGGGTCGCCGGAATCGGGCTGATCACCGTGCAGGCCCGGCTGGCCCGACGCTGGATCGGCACCCCGTTCGGCACCCAGGGACCCGACGCCGAGGGCCTCTACCCGCCGCCCGGGCCCGCACCGCGCCGCGGCACCCCCATCGAACTCGCCGTACTCGGCGACTCCAGTGCGGTCGGGCTCGGCGTCCAGGATCCCCGTGACACCGCCGGGGCCGTCGTCGCCACCGGGCTCGCCGCAACCACCGGACGTCCCGTCCGGGTCACCGTCGAGGCCGTCGTCGGCGCCGAGTCCGCCCATCTGGAGGACCAGACCGACCGGCTGCTCGCCCGCTGCCCGCGCCCGGATGTCGCCATCGTCATGGTCGGCGCGAACGACGTGACCCATCGGGTGCGCCCCGCCGACGCAGTGCGTTCCCTCGACGCGATGGTCCGGCGGCTGCGCGACCGCGGCACCGAAGTCGTCGTCGGCACCTGCCCCGACCTCGGCACCATCGAACCGATCCGCCCTCCGCTGCGCTACCTGGCCCGACGCTGGAGCCGGGAACTCGCCGCCGCCCAGACCATCGCCGTCGTCGAAGCAGGAGGGCGCACCGTCTCCCTCGGCGACCTGCTCGGCCCGGAATTCGCCGCCCGCCCCCGGGAAATGTTCTCCGCGGACCGTTTCCACCCCTCCGCGGCCGGGTACCGCAGGGCCGCCGCCGCGCTACTACCGAGCGCCTGCGCGGCCCTCGGCTACGCCCCCGGCGGCGGACCCCCGCAGCAGCCGGATGTGCGCCGCGGAGAGGGAATGGACG
>JARRQM010000201.1:0-4337 GCA_037381765.1 Kineosporiaceae bacterium | reverse complement strand
TGCGGCGTTCAGCGCGTTTCGCGGTGCGCGGTGTGCTGGCTGCAACGCGGGCAGAACTTCTTCAGTTCCATCCGGTCGGGGTCGTTGCGGCGGTTCTTCTTCGTGATGTAGTTCCGCTCCTTGCACTCCGTGCACGCCATGGTGATCTTGGGGCGGATGTCCTGGGACTTGCTGGCCACGGTGCAGGCCCTCTCTCGATATCGGGCTCGGATGCCGGAGCGGTGGTCCTGCCGAGCCGGTGGCGGCGTGCCCGCGGGCACGTGAGGTGGCGCGGTGCGCCCCGGAACCGCGGACGCACGAAGATCGAGGGTACGGGACGACCGTCGGTACGGTCGAACCGGACCCCCGGCCCTGGTAGCGGCGGCCGGACTTGAACCGGCGACACAGCGATTATGAGCCGCTTGCTCTACCGACTGAGCTACGCCGCCCTGACCGACCGCGGCCCGGTCCGGGCCGCGCCGGCTGGAGCCCCGATAGGGAATCGAACCCTAGACCTTCTCCTTACCATGGAGACGCTCTGCCGACTGAGCTATCGGGGCGCTGCCCACCGGAGGCTTTTGACGGCGCCCGGTGCAACGCTCGGTCAGCGTACACGCCGCCGGGCCGGAGCCGGAAATCACATTTCCTCGCGTCCCCGGACCGGGCGCCCCCGCGACTACCGACCCGTTCAACGCACCGCGGGGAGGGCGATGGTGAAGGTGGTGCCCTCCCCCGGGGCCGAGGTGACGTCAATCGTCCCGTCATGCCGCCCGACCACGCAGCTGCGGGCCAGCGCGAGCCCCTGCCCGGTGCCCTTGCCGAGCGGTTTCGTGGTGAAGAACGGGTCGAAGGCCCGGCTGGCCACTTCGGCGGGCATCCCGATCCCGTCATCGGCGATGGTGATCCGCACCGTGTCACCCTCGCGCCGGGTCGCCAACCGGATCGACCCGCGGGCGGGATCCCCGTGTTCCTGCCGTTCGGCGATCGCATGGGAAGCGTTGACGATCATGTTGAGGATGACCTGCTGGAGCTCCCCGGCGAAACAAGGCACCGGTCCGAGTTCCGGGTCGAGGTCGAGGTCGAGGTCGGCGACGTACTTCCACTCGTTGCGGCACACGTGCACGGTTGACTCGACGGCCCGGTTGAGGTCGGTATCGACGAGATCCTCCCCGGGGTGGGAGAACTCCTTCATCGCCCGGACGATCTTGGCGACCCGGTCGAGACCTTCGAGGGACTCCACCAACGCGGAGTTCATCTCCTCGGAGGTGTCGACCGCATCCACCCCGCCGAGGACGTCCCGCAACTGCCCGGCGATCTCCCCCGCGGACCGGCTACGCGGCCCGGGGATCAGGACGTTCCCCTCACCCTCCCCGTTCTGCAGGTGCCGGTGCAGGTCGTCGGCGAGGTCACTGGCCGTCCGCAGGGCCGGGTACAACTCCTTGATCACCTCGGAAACGAACCGGGTGTTGTCCGAGACGAACTGGACCGGAGTGTTGATCTCATGGGCGATCCCGGCCGCGACCTGCCCGATGGTCTCCAACCGGTTCGCCTGGGCGAGCTGCCGTTCCAACTCGGTGACGTGCGAGACATCCGCCCCGACCCCGATCACCCCGTCGACCGCACCGGTGGGAGCCCGGTGCGGGAGCACGCTCACCGTGAGGGTGCGCACGGACCCGTCCGGAGCGGTGAGTTTCAGGGCCCGGTCCAGAATCGGCTCACCCCGGGACAGTACCTGGGTCTCGCTCTCCCGCAGCCGGTCCAACGGGTCCTCTCCGGCGAGCTGTTCCTCCTGCCGGGTGGCGAGGTCGAGTTCGGTGTCGATCCCCCGGACAGCGAGGTAGGCGGCATTGGCCCCCCGGTAGCGCAGCTGCGCGTCCTTCCAGTAGACGAAGTACGGGATGGTCGAGATCACGCCGGTGAGCAAGGACTTCTCCGCGGAGAGCGCCTCAGCGAGACTGCCCGCCCGACGGCTCGCGGCCTGCGTCTTCGCCTCGGCGAGGTGCCGGGCGGTGATGTCCCGTTCCAACCAGACGAGGTGCTCGACCCCGTCGGGACCCGGCACCGGGCGCACCTCGACATCCAGCCAGCACTGCCGGCCCATCCCGGTGAAGGTGGCGACCTCCGCGTCCATCCCCTGCCCTGCCTCGGCGAACGTCTCGGCAAGGTCCTCCAGATGGCCGGACGTGCCGTGGAACAGGTCGATCCGCCGACGGCCCACCACCTCCTCGAAGGTGCGCCCCGACATCCGGATGAACGCGTCGTTCACCCACTCGATCCGGCCCTCGACGTCAGTGATCGCCACCCCCTCAGTGGTGTGCCGGGCGACCATGGCGAGACGGTGCGCCTCGGCGGACGACGCCGCGAGAGCCCGGGCCGACCGGACGGCGAACCACCAGTAGGTCATCTGCACCGCCGCCATCACGACGACAAGCCCCGCGTGCAGGATCGCCGCGGTCACCGCGTGCACGGCGCCGGAATCGACGGCGAACAGCAGATCCGGGGCGAACCGGCCGAGCAGGGCGTGATGCAGGGAGATCGCCACGGTCACCCCGAGGAAGGGGACCCAATCCTGGTAGAGGCCGATCAGGGCGACCAGGACGAGACAGTAGGCGTGCATCTCGGGCAACCCGCCCGAAGCCTGGACCAGGGCCGTGGACACGAAGAGGAAACCCGTGGAGACGAGCAGGCTCCGGCCGCGCCGGGTGACCGGGAGGTCGGCGAGGGCCGCGCTGGCCGAGGCCACGAGGATCTGCCCCCACAGGGCCCAGATCTGCCAGGCCGGTTCGTCCCCGGGTGACGTTCCGGACAGGTCGACCCCACCGTGCCGGCCGAGCACCGCGATCGCCACGAGCGCCGGCAGATGCAGCCACAGCGCGATCGCCAGCAGACGGTGCCGTTCGTCGAACTCCGCAGGTCCGAACCGTGCCTCGGACAGCCAGGAGACCCCGCTGACGGGTCGAGGGGCGGAGGCGACGGTCACTTCCGTTCAATCGGCCCGGCCGGGGCTCCGGTTGAGCGGGAACGGCGGTCCGACCATCAACAGGGCGCTCCCCGCACCACGCCCCGGGACGGTTACCCGGTTACTCCCGGGGCGGTTCCCCCGTCCTGACGTCCGCTGCCGGTTCCCCCGCTCTTGCGTCCACCAGCGGCGTCCCCGTCCCTGCGTCTGCGGACGGCGCCCCTGTCGCTGCGTCCACCGACGGCGCCCCCGGCGCCGGCCGGGCCAGCCGCTCCAGCCCGGTCGCCGCGACCCGTTCGAGCAGGCGCAGCTCCGCCTCCAAGGCCCGGCGTCCCCCGGCAGTGAGCCGGAACGGCTGCTGACGTCCCTGCCCGGGCAGCGCCTCGACGAGCCGCTTCGCCGCGAGCCGGTTCAGTGCCCCGTACAGGCTGCCGGGACCGAGCCGGAACCCGATCAGCCGCTCGACGTCCTCGTTCACCGCGTAGCCGTGTTTCGGGCCGTCGGCCAGCGCACACAGGATGAGCACCTGGGAGTCGTTGATCTGCACCGTCACCTCCCCTGCGGCCCCTGGCCGGAATGCTGTGCCGGAATGCCGTGCCGGAATGCAGTGCCGACTGCCCTGCCGATTCGGCTCCCGACCGTTCCCGGCTGTTCCCGGCCGTTCTGCCGGCCCCCTCCCCGAACGTTATTACGCGAGGTGGAGCACCGGGTGGCGCCGCACGGGACCGGAGACGATCTGGTTGCCCCCGATCCGGGCCGCCGACAACGCACCGATCACCGCGGAGCCCGGTTGCTCGGCTCCGCGGCACAGGTCTTCTTCCCGGGCGCGGTGTGGCGGGAGGTGATCCCGGTCGTTGCCGCACCGATCGTCGGTGCGGTGGTCAAGGGGGCAGGGCGGATCTTCAACTACGTCGCCGCGCTCATCACCAGCCTGACCGACCCGTCCCCGCTGCTCACCGCATAGCGGACCGGCGGGTCGGCCGGGTGAACGGCGACCCGGCGGGTCCGGACGGGCAGGCCCCGGGCCTGCGGGTCCGGCCGGGCGGGCGGCGGTCCGTCGGGTCAGGCCGGGCAGGCGGCGAGCATCGTGGCGAGCCCGGCAGCCTCATCCGGGTCGACGGACAGCCCCCAGTGGGTCTTGATCTCGACGACCTGCCGGGCCCAGGTACACGACCGGTCCGCACCCTCCGGACTCCAGGTGGCCGCGTCGTGGTCGGACTTGGCGCGGTTGGCCGCCGCACTCGACGCCTGGATCTCGTCGAAGTCATTGGCGAACAGCTCGCGGCGCTCATCCGTCCAGGCCCATGCCCCGGAACGCCACGCATCGGCGAGGGCGACGATGTGGTCGATCTGCACCTCGGAGGCGCGGGCCTTGGCGAAGGTCACCCGTTCCCCGGTG
>JARRQM010000200.1:0-4349 GCA_037381765.1 Kineosporiaceae bacterium | reverse complement strand
CGATCCCGCCGAGGCGGGACAGGGCCGAGGTCACCATGATGTCCTCCAGATCGGGGCCCGGTTGATGGGCCCGATTGATGGGGCCCGCTGACGGGCCCGGTTGGTGGGGCCCGGTTGATGGGGTCCGGGTGGCCGGATCCGCCGCCACCACCCGGCGGCCGGCCAGGACGAGCCTGACAACCCGGCCGACGCCGGACATCGGCCTGTGAGCTGCGGATTCGCCGTCCCGACGGGGTACGGCGTCTCGTCCATTCGGCCGATGCGCCCTGGTGCGGGCTGCCTAGGCTGGACGTGTGTTCCGTGACGAGCTGCGCAGCCTGTGGGCCGAACCGTCGGCCCCCGACCCCCCGGTGCGGGTGTGGCGGGACTGGGCGCTGCTCGTCGCCTGCCTGACCGTGATCGGCGGGGAAGGTGCCCTACGACCGGACCTCACCTGGCGCCCCGCGGCGGTTCTGGTGGGCGTCGGGATCGCCGGGGCGACGCTGTGGCGCCGCACCCGGCCGTTGGCGGCCCTCACCGCGGCGCTGGTCCTGAGCACCACGGTCTGGATGGCCGGGCTGGCCGTCGGACACCCGGCGGATTCCACCGGCTTGTACGCCGACATGGTCGTCCTCGTCCTCGTCTACGCCCTGACCCGGTGGGGATCGGGGCGGCAGATCGTGCTCGGGACAGCCCTCCTCGTCGCTTTCGTCGGGTTGTCGATGCTCCTGGAGAACACCCCGGGATCCGAGGCGCTGGCCGGAACGGTGTTCGTGTCCTTCCCCGGCGTGCTCGGGGCCACCGTGCGGTACCGGTCCGTGTCCCGGCGGCGCGAGCTGGAACGGATGCGTTCCCGGGAGCGCGAACAACTCGCCCGGGAACTGCACGACACGGTCGCCCACCACGTCTCCGCCATAGTGATCCGGGCCCAGGCCGGTCGTGTGGTCGCCGGCACCGATCCGGCCTCCGCCGTCGAGGCGCTGGCCGGGATCGAGGAGGAAGGAGCCCGCACCCTGGAGGCGATGCGCGGGATGGTCGGCGCGCTGCGCGAGGCCGGTGCCCGTGCCGAGCTGGCCCCACAGGCGGGTATTGCCGACCTGGAACACCTGACGCGCGCCGCGGACGACACCCTGCGGATCGAACTGCACCGCGACGGTCCGCTGGAGGACCTCCCGCCCGCGGTGGACGCCGCCGTCTACCGGATCGTCCAGGAATCGGTGACCAATGCGATGCGCCACGCGGTCGACGCCGTCCGGGTCACCGTCCGGGTCGTCGACCGGGGCGACCGGGTACTCGTCACGGTCCACGACGACGGGGCCCCTCCCGGTCGTACCCGTGCGGGGTTCGGCCTGACCGGGCTGCGCGAGCGGGCCGCCCTGCTCGGCGGGAGCCTGCAGGCCGGTCCGGGCCCTGAACGGGGCTGGCACGTCGAGGCGGATCTGCCGTACCGGTAGCCGACCTCGCACGGACGGGAACTGCCCCGGACGGGAACTGTCCCGGACGGGAACGACTTCGTGCCGGGGCGGACGACGGCGGAGCGGAAGATGGCAGAGTGGGCGGCCGTGACCATCCGCGTGCTCCTCGCCGACGACCAGGCGATCATCCGCACCGGCCTGAGGATGATGCTCGACGCGCACCCCGATATCGAGGTTGTCGGGGAGGCCGTCGACGGCACCCAGGCGGTGCGCCTGGCCCGGGAGCTGCACCCCGACGTCTGCCTGTTCGACATCCGGATGCCCGGCATGGACGGACTGGAGGCGACCCGGCAGCTCGCCGGGCCGGATGCGGCCGACCCGATGGCCATCGTCGTCATCACGACGTTCGACCTCGACGAGTACGTCTACGGCGCCCTGCGCGCCGGGGCCCGCGGCTTCCTGCTCAAGGACGCCGGGCCGGACCTGCTCGTCCAGGCCGTGCGTGCGGCCGCGGACGGGCAGGCGCTCATCGCGCCGAGCGTCACGGTGCGGCTACTCGAGACGTTCGCCGCCGTGCCGGCCGGGCGGCCCGCGGCCCAGCCCGTCGACCCGCTCACCGCGCGGGAGGAGGACGTGGTGCTCGCCGTCGCCCGGGGGCTGACCAACGCCGAGATCGCCGACACCCTGTACATCAGCCTGAGCACGGTGAAGACGCATTTGGCGAGCCTGATGGCCAAACTCGGGGCCCGGAACCGGGTCGAGATCGCGATGTGGGCCTACGAGACCCGCCGGATCACCCCCGAACCCGGTGGGTAGGGCGGGCGGGGTGGCGCCCGGGACGGCCCAGGGACCGGATAGCGTCGGGCAGGTGGGTGAGCAGCCGGCCCTTCCGGGCGAGCACCGGGCGGGAGCCTTCCTTCTCCGCGGGGGACCATTCCTCGGCCTCGGCGTCCTCGCGGTCGCCCTGCCGGCCGCGGCGCTCGTCCCGCTCCGGTTGTGGATGCCCGCGGTCGCCCTCCCCGTCATCGTCGTCGGGCTCGCCCTGGCCTGGCGGATATCCGCCACCGTCCCGGTGCGGCCCGCGCCGCTGCTGCACACCTGGCTCACCGCGGGGATCGCCGCCGGCTTCGGGTTGTGGGCCGGGCTGACCCATGCCAGCAACCTGATCCTTCGCCGTGACCCCGGCTCCTACGCCCTGTTCGCCCAGTGGATCGGTGCCCGGCACGGCCTGCCGGTGGACGCCCAACTCGACGCCTTCGGCGGCGCCGCCGTCCTGTCCGTTCCCGGGATCACCTTCGGCAGCCCCGCCTACTACGAGGTGTTCCGGGGCGGCGGCGTCGAGATCGTCCCGCAGTTCCTGCTCGGCGGGCCGGCCACGTACTCCCTCGGCTGGTGGCTGGCCGGCTGGACCGGCCTGTTCTGGGTCGGGCCGCTGCTCGGGGCCTTCGCCGTCTTCGGTGCCGGCGGGCTCGCCGCCCGGCTGATCGGGCCGCGCTGGGCGCCCGCCGCCGCCGGGATGCTCGCCCTCACCTTCCCGGTGCTGCACTCGGCCCGCTCCACGTACTCGGAGACACCCGCGCTCGTCGTCGTGCTCGCCGCTGCCGCCCTCGCCGTGGACGCCGTCCGGGTGGACGACCCCGGCCGGGCCCGCAGGCTCGCCCTGCTCGCCGGATCCGCCCTGGGGTTGGCCGGGTTGATCCGGATCGACGCGCTCACCGAGGTGGCCCTGCTCGTCCCGGTCGCCGCCGTACTCGCGCTGCGTGGCAGCCCGGTGGCGGCTCCCCTGGCCGGCGGCGCGCTCGGCGGGATCGTCGTGGCCGCGGCACCCGCCCTGGGCCTGTCCCGGCCCTACCTCGACTCCATCCGGGGGTCCCTGCTCCCGCTCGTCGCCGGGACCGTCACCCTCGTCCTCGGCTCCGCCGCGGCGGTCGTCGCCGGCCGCCGGTGGCAGCGTCGCCGGGGGACCGCTACACCCGGTCCGGAGAACCCGGCCACGGCGGGCGACCACGACGGGCACGACCCGGCAGAGGCCCGCCAGGAACCCGCCGCGGGACCGGACTGGTGGCCGGACGCCACCTGGCGCCCGCTCGGCCCGTGGGGGCGCGCCGGCGCCCTGTCCGTGCTCGCCTTCGGCGTGCTGCTCGCCGCCCGGCCGCTGTTCCTCACCTCCCGGCAGGACCCCACCGATCCCGGGGCCCTGTACGTCGCCGCGATGCAGGCCTCCCAGCACCTGCCCGTGGACGGGGGGCGCACCTACGCCGAGAGCACCCTCCAGTGGGTGTCCTGGTGGCTCGGGCCGGTCGCCGTCGGCGCCGCCTGGATCGCCTTCTCCGTCCTCGCCGGGCGGGCCGTGCAGTGGTGGCGTTCCGGGTCCGGCACCGTGCCCGGCTGGCTCATCCCGGCAACCGTCGGGGTCGGGTCGGCGACGCTCACCCTGATCCGGCCCGGGATCACCCCGGACCATCCGTGGGCCGACCGCCGGCTGGTCACCGTCCTGCTCCCGGTGTTCATCCTCGGCGCGCTCTCGCTGGTCGCCTGGTGCCTGCGCTGGACCCGCCGGCACCTGCCGGCCTCGCTGCTCACCACCGCTTCGGTGGCCGCCGCCCTCGCCCTGACGGTCCCGCTCCTCGCGGCGACCGGCCCGTTCGCCGTGCAACGCACCGAGGTGGGGGAACCGTCCGCGGTCGCTGCGGTATGTGCGCACCTGCACCCCGGCGACGTCGTGCTCGCCGTCGACTCCCGCGGCGCCAACGAGTGGCCCCAGGTGCTCCGGGGGGCGTGCGGTGTTCCGGCGGTGGCCCTGGACCCCGCGATGATGGATGACGGACCGCACGCCCGGGCCGCCGCGGCCGCGGCCGTCGGACGTCTCGTCGCCGCCCGGGGCGGGCGGCTCGTCCTGCTCGCCGCCGACAGCGGGCAGGCCGGCCGGAACGCGCTCACCTCGATCGGGCAAGA
>JARRQM010000199.1:0-7925 GCA_037381765.1 Kineosporiaceae bacterium | reverse complement strand
GCCGGCCCGGCGGATCCGACACAGCTCTTCACCGCCCCGCAGCAGCCGGACCGGCGCTACCCCGGGCCGGACGACGCTCCCGGCGGGGACCCGGTCTTCGGCGGTCCCGGCGGGCGCCCGGGTTACGACGACGGTTACGGGAACCGTCAGGGCTACGGCGGTGGCTACCAGGAGGAGGACCCGGGACGCTCGGGGCCGAACCGCAAGATCGTCATCGCCGCCCTCCTGGTCGCGGTCCTCGCCGCCGTGGGCACCGGGCTGTTCGTGAGCAGGTCCGGCAGCTCCGGCGAGGTGACCACCGCCCCCGCGCTCACCCCGTCCGCGGCGACGACGTCACCGGCACAACCGTCGACATCCACCCCCGCGGCGTCGACGACCGCCCCCACGACGAAAACGAGTACGACGACGAAGGCGAAGGCCCCGACCGGCTACGTCAGCGAGCCGTGGGACGACACCGGGATGGATTTCGGCATCGTGTCCTCGGTACAGCCGGTCGGCGACGGGGCGGTGATCACCGTCGACCGGGCCGAGTACCTCGTCGGGGATGATGCGGCGGCCTACTTCGCCGCCCATCCGGACCTGGAGCCGATGGACTACGTCATCGCCAACGACCGCGTTGAGAACCTCGATTTCCGGGTCGAGGACGATGCCCTGCTCTACGGGCAGTACCTGCTCGGCGACCGGAACACGGTGAAGACGACGAAGCTGTCCATGACCCAGTTCCTCACCCGGAGCCAGGCTGCGACGGGCGACGGGCAGCCGCTGCTCGTCTGGCTGTACCACACCACCGGTGATGACGGCCCCGTCGTCTATCTCGCGGAACAGTTCATGCCCTGAGAACGTGACGTCATCCCTCCCGCCGCGGAACGCCCGGCGGGAGGGATGACGTGCTGCGCTTCCTGGCGGGATGCCGTCGAACGACCCGGGCCCGGGAGTCCGGCAGCCGGTCCGATCCGTTCCCACCGGATCCAACCAGTTCCGTCCAGGACGCTCAGGACGTGGCGATGAGTTCCCGCATCAATGCCGCGGTCTCGCTCGGCGTCCGCCCGACCCGCACCCCGGCGGCCTCCAACGCGTCCTTCTTCGCTTGGGCGGTACCGGAGGAGCCGGACACGATCGCCCCCGCATGCCCCATGGTCTTGCCCTCGGGGGCGGTGAACCCGGCGACGTACCCGACGACCGGCTTGGTCACGTGCTCACGGATGTAGTCCGCGGCACGTTCCTCGGCGTCACCGCCGATCTCCCCGATCATCACGATCGCTGCGGTGTCCGGGTCGGCCTCGAAAGCGGCCAGGGCGTCGATGTGGGTCGTCCCGATAACCGGGTCGCCGCCGATCCCGATACAGGTGGAGAACCCGATATCGCGCAGCTCGTACATCATCTGGTAGGTGAGCGTGCCCGACTTGCTGACCAGCCCGATCGACCCGGGCCCGGTGATGTCCGCCGGGATGATGCCCGCGTTGGACGCCCCGGGCGAGATCAGCCCCGGGCAGTTCGGGCCGATCAACCGGGTGGTGCCACGGTTCCGGGCGTGTGCGTAGAACTCGGCGGTGTCGTGCACCGGGACGCCCTCGGTGATCACCACGGCGAGCGGGATACCGGCGTCGACCGCCTCGTGTACGGCGCCCTTGGTGTGCGCGGCGGGTACGAAGATGACCGAGACGTCCGCGCCGGTGGCGGTCATCGCCTCGGCCACCGACCCGTACACGGGCACCTGGACGCCGCCGTCGAAGTCGACGGTCGTCCCGGCCTTGCGCGGGTTGACCCCGCCGACCACGGTCGTTCCGGAGGCCAGCATCCGCTGGGTGTGTTTGCGGCCCTCCGAGCCGGTCATCCCCTGGACGATGACCTTGCTCTCGCGGGTGAGGAAGACTGCCACGTCACGCTCCCTGTGCTGCCAGCTCGGCCGCCCGCCGGGCGGCACCGTCCATGGTGTCCACGCGTTCCAGTCCGGGAAGCGCGGCGTCGTCGAGGATCTTGCGGCCGAGTTCGGCGTTGTTCCCGTCGAGGCGGACGACCAGCGGCCGGGTCACGGACTCGCCGCGGGAGGCGAGGAGCGCGAAGGCCGCCACGATGCCGTCGGCGACCGCATCACAGGCGGTGATGCCGCCGAATACGTTCACGAACACGCTCTTCACCTGCGGGTCGGAGAGGATGATCGCCAACCCGTTGGCCATCACCTCAGCGCTCGCGCCGCCGCCGATGTCGAGGAAGTTCGCCGGGCTCACCCCGCCGAACTCGGCCCCGGCGTAGGCGACGACGTCGAGGGTGCTCATCACCAAACCGGCGCCGTTGCCGATGACCCCGACGGAACCGTCGAGTTTGACGTAGTTGAGGTCCTTCTCCTTCGCCCGGGCCTCCAGCGGGTCGGCGGCGGCGCGGTCGGCGAGGTCGGCGTGCCCGGGGTGCCGGAAAGCCGCGTTGTCGTCCAGGGTGACCTTGCCGTCGAGGGCGATGATCGCGCCGTCCTCGGTCCGCACGAGCGGGTTGATCTCGACGAGAGTGGCGTCCTCGGCGACGAACACGTCCCACAGCGTGACGATGACGTCGGCGATGGCGCCGCGTACCTCGGCGGGGAACCCGGCGGCGTCGACGATCTCCGCGGCCTTCGCCGCGTCGATCCCGGTGACCGCGTCGACCGGGATCCGGGCGAGGGCCTCGGGCCGTTCCACGGCGAGCTGCTCGATCTCCATCCCCCCCTCGCGGGAGGCCATCGCCAGGTACGTCCGGTCGGCCCGGTCGAGGAGCACGGAGAAGTAGTACTCCTCGGCGATCTTCGCCCCCGTGGCCACCATCACCCGGTGCACCGTGTGGCCTTTGATGTCCATGCCGAGGATCTCCCCGGCCCGCGCAGCGGCCCCGGCCGGATCGTGGGCGAGTTTGACCCCCCCGGCCTTACCGCGCCCGCCGGTTTTCACCTGGGCCTTGACGACGACGGTGCCGCCGCCGAGCCTGGCCGCGGCGGCCTCGGCCTCTTCCGGGGTGTCGGCGACGGCCGCGTCCAGCACGGGCACGCCATGGGCGGCGAACACGTCGCGCGCCTGATACTCGAACAGGTCCACCTGATGCGTCCTCAAGATCGGAACGGGATGGTCGGAACCGTGCCCACACCCGGCCGCCGGTCTCGGGACACGCCCCGGCACCGGTTCGGGACGGGCAGGGTCGGGATCGCCCCCGAGCCTAGCCCGCCGCGACGTTCCGGCACCCGGGCGGACGGGTGCGCCGTGTCACGTCGCCGGTGCCGGGGCCGGAACCGGGACGCGGTCGGACGGGACGGGGTCGGGACCGGAGGGCTCGGGTAAGGCGTGGGAAAGCGCGGGAAGGCGCCGGATGGGTGTGAAGCCGGTGGTCAGACGGTGGCGCGGTGCACGTTCTCCCGCACCCAGCTGACGATCTCGTGCACCGGCGTGCCCGGGGTGAACACCCGGGGAACGCCGAGCCGTTCCAGCTCGGGAATGTCGGCGTCCGGGATGATCCCCCCGCCGAACACCAGGATGTCGCCGGCGTCACGCTCCCGGAGCAGGTCGACGACGCGGGCGAACAGGGTGAGATGGGCCCCGGACAGCACGGACAACCCGATGGCGTCGGCGTCCTCCTCGATGGCGGCCTCGACGATCTGTTCCGGAGTCTGGTGCAGGCCGGTATAGATGACTTCCATCCCCGCGTCCCGCAGGGCCCGGGCGACGACCTTGGCCCCCCGGTCGTGACCGTCAAGTCCAGGTTTGGCGACGACGATGCGGACCGGTGCCACGCGGCCACCTCCACTCCCCGGCCGGACCGGCCGGACATTCCCCGTCCGCGAGGGTATCCGACCCCCGGACGCGATGACCGCGGCGCACGGTGACCACGGCCACAGCCCCGGCCACAGCCCCGGCCACAGCTCCCCGGCGGCCGTCCCCCGGCGACGTCCTCTCGACGGGGGTCCCCCGACACCGTCCTTTCGACGGCGTTCCCCGTCCGCACCCGGGACGTGGGGCCCTTGTTCCTGTTCGAGGGCGGCCCCGACCCCCGGCCCGGCACCGGCCCCATCCGGTTCCGGCACCGGGCCGCGTGCCACGACCAGGGGCGCGGCGGGACAATCCCCACCAGGAGCAGGGCGCTGCGGCCCACAACACGCGGTCCGCGACACCCCGACACGAGACGGGGGCAGGAGGCGGGAGGCGAGGATGCCGGGCAGAAGCAGCGCCGGGGCGGCCGGACAGGCTACGACACCGGTTGACGCCGCCCCGATGACCACGGTCCCCCTGTCCGCCCTGGCCGGAGCCGCCCGCCTGTCCGCCCTGGCCGGAGCCGCCCGGGCACTGCTCACCCCGCGAGGTCTCGCCGCCGCCGCGGTGGAAACCCTGTGGGGGTCGGCACATCTCGCGATCTACCCGTGGGGTCTGGTGCGCGAACAGCACGAGCCCCGGGAGCGCTACCACCTCGGCGGGCTCGCTCCCGCCCAACGCGGCCTCGTGATCGGCGACGTCGAGGCGGCCGGTACACCGATCCTCCTCGTCCACGGCATGGTGGACAACCGGATGATCTTCACCGTGCTCCGCCGGGGGCTGCACCGCCGAGGATTCGGCCGGGTATTCGCCCTGAGCTACTCCCCGACGACGAACGACATCCGGGGCGCCGCCCGGGACCTGTCCGCCCTGGCCGGAGCCGCCCGGGCACTGCTCACCCCGCGATCGAGGACCTCGTCGCGCAGACCGGATTCGAGCGGGTGCACATCGTCGGGCACAGTCTCGGCGGGCTCATCGCCCGGTACTTCGTGCAATGCCTCGGCGGGGATCAGCGGGTACACACCCTCGTCACGCTCGGCACGCCGCACTCCGGTTCGGTGACCGCCCGGCTCCTCCCGGTCCAGCTGTTCCGGCAGCTCAGACCGGGCAGCGAACTGTACGCGGAACTGGACGGTCCGGCCCCGGAGTGCCGGACCCGTTTCGTCGCCTACTGGTCGCCCCTGGACCACCTCGTGGTCCCGCAGCAGCACGCCCGCCTCGACCACCCCGACCTGCATGCCCGCAACGTCGCCGTCCCCGGGGCGGGACATATGTCACTGCCGATCAACACCCGTGTCGTGCACGAGATCTCCCTGCTGCTGAGCATGCTCGACAGCGACGGCAGCACCCTGCGGGAAGGGATCACCCCGCTGCGCGGGGACGACCCGGGACCGTCCACCCCCGAACCGTGAACCGGCCCCACCGGAACGCGTCAACTACCGCTGACCCCGTCCGCCCCGTCAGCGGCAGCTGACCCCGTCCGACCGTCAGCTACAGCCGACGCCGTTGAGGGAGAAACCTGAGGGCAGACCCGGAACCGCATGGTCGGTGGACACCTGGATACCGAAGGAGACGGACCCGCCTGCGGGGAGAGCAGCGTTGTAGCCGCCGTCTCTGGCCTGGACGAAGCCATGGGATGAATCCGTAGAGGCTCCCCAGACGTGGACGATCCGCTGGCCGGGCGGCAGGGTGAAGCCGACCGTCCACCCGTCGAGATCCCCGTCACCGGTGTTCACCGCGGTGATGGTCGTGTTGTAACCGTTCGGCCAATAGTTGTCCGCGTGGGCGCTGGCCCGGCAGGTGAGGGTGGGCGTAGACGTCGTCGTCGTCGGGGAACTCGTCGTCGTCGAGGGGGTCGTGCTCGTCGTCGCCCGGGGTAGGACGACATGTTTGGGCAGCTGGCTGGGGAGGGTCGCGGTGGGAGTCATCGTCACGGTCGGGGTCGTCGTCACCGTGGCCGAGGAGACGGTCCCGGACGGCACCGAGGTTGCTGCTGTCACCGTTGTCCCCTCGGTACCCGGGTCGGAGTCGCGGCCGGCGGCGACGATCCCGTTCCCGACGAGGAACAGGGCGATCACCCCGACGACGACCCAGCCCCACGGGATACGGCGACGCCCGGTCGAATCTCCCCGCCCCGAACGATGCCGCCGGGCGAGCTGACGTTCCGGCGCGGCCCCGGCAACGTCTCCCCCTCCGGGACCGCCAGCCGCGCCGGCCCCGCCCGTCTCCCCGGTCCGGTCGGTCTCCCCGTCCCGGTCGGTCCGGTCGGTTCGGTCAGTCTCCCCGGGCCGGTCGGCGTCGCCGGACCAGGCCACCACGGTCTCTGTCCCGGCCACCGGCGTTGGCGGCCCGGACGTGATCTCTCGGGTGCTTTCCGACACGTCGGTGGTGCGTTTCGGCACGTCCGCGCTCACTGTCGGCACCTTCCCGGGGCCACCCGGCCCCCTCCGGTGTCACAGGGTAACGAGCGGACCGGACCAACCCCAAGGGCGCACACCCCCCGATGACGGGAAGTGACGGGATTGCGCCGTCAGAGCTTCTCGACGGGCGCATACCGCAGCAGTAGCCGTTTCACACCTTCGTCCCGAAAATCGACGTGGGCGAGGGCCCGCTCCCCCGCCCCCTCGACCTGGACGACGGTGCCGAGACCGAAAGTGTCGTGGGTGACCCGATCGCCGGGTTCGAGGTGGATGACCTCCCGGTTCCCCGGGGAGGACACCCCGGGACGGGCCGCCAGCCGGGCCACCGCGGGAGTGGACGAGGGGCGCAGCCCGGTGGACTCCCCCCGCCGCCAGTCGAGCAGCGACTCGGGGATATCGGCGAGGAACCGGCTCGCCGGGTTGTAGTTCGGCTGTCCCCAGGCGCTGCGCACGGCGGCACGGGACAGGTACAACCGCTGCCGGGCCCGGGTGATGCCGACGTAGGCGAGCCGCCGTTCCTCGGCCAGCTCACCCGCGTCGCCGAGGGAACGCAGGTGCGGGAACGTACCGTCCTCCATCCCGGTCAGGAAGACGACCGGGAACTCCAGGCCCTTCGCCGTGTGCAGGGTCATCAAGGTGACCGCCCCGTCCCCGTCCCCGGGTTCCCCCCCGGCCACGGCCTCGTCGGGGACCTCGTCGGAGTCGGCGACGAGGGAAACCTGTTCGAGGAAGTCGGTGAGGGTGCCCTCCGGCTGCGCTTCCTGGAATTCCCCGGCGACTCCGACGAGCTCGGCGAGGTTCTCCACCCGCGACTCATCCTGCGGGTCGGGACTGTCCCGCAGTTCGGCGAGGTACCCGGTCTGTTCGAGGACGGCTTCGAGGACGGTGACGGGCCCGGCACCCCCCTCGACCAGGGTGCGCAGGCCGTCCAACAGGTCGGTGAAGGCACGGATGCTGCGCACCGAGCGGGCGGCGATCCCGGGGGCGTCCTGCGCCCGGTTCAGGGCGGCGCCGAAGGGGACCCGGTCCCGGTCGGCTAGGGCGACGACGCACGCCTCGGCCCGATCGCCGATACCGCGCTTGGGCACGTTGAGGATCCGGCGCAGGTTCACCGTGTCGTCGGGGTTGGCGAGCGCCCGCAGGTAGGCGAGGGCGTCCTTGACCTCGCGGCGCTCGTAGAACCGGGTTCCGCCGACCACCCGGTACGGCAACCCGACCCGGATGAGCACCTCCTCCAGCGCCCGGGACTGGGCGTTCGTCCGGTAGAAGACGGCGACGTCACCGGGACGGACCCCGTGCGCGTCGTGCAGCCGGTCGATCTCCTGCGCGACGAAGGACGCTTCATCGTGCTCGCTGTCCGCAACGTACCCGACGATTTTCGGTCCGGTTCCGGCCTCGGTCCACAGCCGTTTCGGCTTGCGGTCGGGGTTACGTTCGATCACCGAATTCGCTGCGGACAGGATCGTCTGCGAGGACCGGTAATTCTGTTCGAGGACGATCACCCGGGCGTCCGGGTAGTCGGTCTCGAACTCGACGATGTTGCGGATCGTCGCCCCGCGGAAGGCGTAGATCGATTGGTCGGCGTCGCCGACGACGGTGAGTTCCGCGGGCGGCACCTCGACCTCGCTGCCCTCCCGCACCACGGTGCCGTCCGCGGCACGCACCCCGGCCCGGGCCGCGGCCTCGGACAGCGACCCGCCGACGAGCTCGCGGACGAGCACGTACTGGGCATGGTTGG
>JARRQM010000198.1:0-4366 GCA_037381765.1 Kineosporiaceae bacterium | reverse complement strand
TCCGGTTCGCCACGGCGACCGGGGACGTGCCCGGGGACAGGGACGGGCCCGGGGACAGGGCCGGAGACGGAAACAGAGACGGAAACGGAGACGGGCCGTTGCTCGCCCATCCGGTCGGCGGGTTGAGCTCGCACCGGGTGGCGGGGCTCGCCGCCGCCGACGCGCTGGTGATCGTTCCCGAGGAGGTCACCGAAGTCCGTGCGGGGGACCTGCTGCCGGCCCTCCCGTTGGGTCCGGTGCGGCCATGACGGACGCCGGATCCCCGCCCGGGGCGGGCGGACCGGGCGCGCCGGTACCGGATGGGCCGCAGCCGGGTGCGCCGGTACCGGGTGCGCCGCCGTCGGGTGTGCCGGTGTCGGGTGCGTCGCAGCCGGGTGGGCCGCCGTCGGGTGCGTCGGTGCGGTCCGGGGTCGGGCTCACCCATGTCGACCTCCGGGGCCACGCCCGGATGGTCGACGTGTCCGGGAAGGACGTCACGGTGCGGGAGGCCAGCGCCACCGGCCGGGTGCTCTGCTCCCCCGCGGTCGTCGCGCTGCTCCGCGGTGAGGGCGTCCCCAAGGGTGATGCGCTCGCCGTGGCCCGGCTCGCCGGGATCCAGGCGGCCAAGCGCACCCCGGAGCTCGTCCCGCTGGCCCATCCGGTCGCCGTCCACGCGGTGACGGTGGATGTCGAGGTCGTCGACGAGGGGGTACAGATCCGGGCGACGGTACGCACCGCCGATCGCACCGGGGTCGAGATGGAGGCTCTCACTTGCGTGAGTGTCGCGGCGCTCGCCCTCGTCGACATGGTCAAGGCGGTGGACCGGGCGACGACGATCAGCGACGTCCGGGTCGTCGCGAAGAGCGGTGGCCGGTCCGGGACATGGCACCGTGACTGAGCCGGGACCGGTTGCGGGGTCGGCCGAACCGGCGGGGTCGGCCGAACCGGCAGGACAGGCAGGACCGGCGGAACCGGCGGGAACGGCGGAATCGGCAGGACCGGTGGGGCCAGCGGGGTCGGTGGCGGGCCCCGGTGCGGCGGACCGGCCGGTCCGGGCCCTCGTCGTCACCGCGTCGACCCGGGCCGCGGCGGGAACCTACCCGGACCGGAGCGGCCCGATCCTCGTCGACGGGCTGCGCGCTCTCGGTTTCACCG
Source organism: Kineosporiaceae bacterium (assembly GCA_037381765.1). Lineage (GTDB taxonomy): Bacteria > Actinomycetota > Actinomycetes > Actinomycetales > Kineosporiaceae > JARRQM01. The sequence goes on along the minus strand of JARRQM010000198.1, from coordinate 3,232 downwards.
TGGGCGGGCCGGTGGTCGTCCCGGACGGGGAACCGGTCCGTGCGGCCCTCGACGCGGCCGTCCGGGACGGTTACGACGTCGTCCTGACCACCGGTGGAACCGGGTTGACCCCGACCGATCGGACCCCGGAGGCTACCCTCGCGGTGATCGACCGGCCGGTTCCGGGGATCGCCGAGGCGGTTCGGGCAGCCGGGACCGGTGCCGGGGTGCCTGCCGCCGCCCTGTCCCGCGGCGTCGCCGGGCTGGCCGGGGACACGCTCATCATCAATCTCCCCGGGTCCCGCGGGGGGTGCCGGGACGGTATCGCGGTGCTCACGCCGCTGCTCCCGCATGCGGTGCAGCAGGTACGCGGGGGCGACCACGTGCCGGGGCCGGGACCAGGGGCAGGGCCGGGTTCGGGGCTAGGGCCGGGACCAGGGACCGGACCGGGACCAGGGACCGGACCGGGACCAGGGACTGGACCGGGGCCAGGGCCCGTGGCTGATGCTGTGCCCGTACCTGGGCCTGATCCGGGGGGCGGGTCCAGATCTGGGTGACCGGCCGTCCCGGATGACAGACTGCCCTGCATGAGTCACCCGGGACGGACCCGATGACCGCGCCGTGGCCGGTGGTGCTGCGCGAAGGCGACGTCGTCCTACGGCCGATGCGCTACCGGGATGCCCGGCGATGGCGGTCGGTGCGCAGCACGAACGCCGGTTGGCTCGGGCCCTGGGAGGCCACGAATCCGGATTCGGACGGGATCCCGCCGACGTACCGGCAGATGGTGCGGATGTTCAACCGGGAGGCCCGGGCCGGGCGGATGGTGCCGTTCGCGGTGGAACTCGGCGGGGAACTCGTCGGGCAGGTGAGCGTGTCGGCGATCAGCTGGGGGTCGATGCGTTCGGGGCAGGTCGGCTACTGGGTGGATCGGCGGGTCGCCGGGCGCGGGGTGATTCCCACGGCCGTCGCCATGGCCGTCGACCATTGCCTGTTCACCCTCGGCCTGCACCGGATCGAGGTGAATATCCGCCCGGAGAACCGGGCCAGCCTGCGGGTGGTGGACAAGCTCGGGTTCCGTTCCGAGGGGATGCGCCGCCGGTACCTGCACATCGACGGGTCGTGGCGGGATCACCTGAGCTTCGCCCTCACCCGGGAAGAGGTGCCTGCGGGGTTGCTCGCCCGGTGGCGCAGCCTGTGCGCGGATGTCGAGGAGGAACGCCGGGCCGGGGCCAGGGCTGGCGGGTCGGAGCCGGACCGTGCCTCCTGATGACACCTATTACGCTACGTTCTGTTCTGATTCCCTACTGTGGGTAGTTGGTCGACTGTGGGTATTCCTGCAGCCCGGCGACACGCCCCACTCGGTACGTGAGGTGACCTCCCGCTGAGCCTACCGTCAGAGTTTGTGCAGCCCAGCAGCCTCGTCTTCCTCATGATCGTGGCGCTGTGGGCTGCCTACCTGCTTCCGCAGTGGATCCGGCGCCGGGACACCTTCGCGGAGTCCCGGGATGAGGACCGCCACTCCGGCAGCCTCCGGGTCCTGGATCCGCGGCGCCGGGGGCGGGGCGGGCGCTCCACATCCCCGTTGCTCGGACCGTCGGCCCGGGTGTCCGCTCCGGTCGTCGACCTGCCCCCACCCGTACCTGCCCAGGCGGGTGCACCCCAGCTGACCGAGGCCGAGGCCGGTGCCGGGGGAGGGGCACGCCGGGAGACGGTTCCCGAACCCGCGGGGAAGTTCGCCGAGGTCGGTGCCGGCCCCCGTTCCGGTGTCGCCGGCACCGGGGAGATCGGTGTCATCGAGGAGCTGTCCACGGAAACCGAACTGCTTGCCGCAGCCGGCGGTACGACGCCCATCACCGGGGTCCGGGCGGTTCCGCGACCGGCGGGTCCGATCCGTCTGGTGGACGGTCGTCCCGGTTCGGGGCCAGCAGATCGGGGCGGCTCGGATCCGGGACGTCCGGAGTCGGGGCGCTCCGGGACCGGTGATCCGGGTCAGCGTGGGCCTGGCCAGGACGGGCCGGGCCACGATCATCCGGTGCGGGCGGCGCAGGGAACGGGGCGACCGCCCGGGGAATCCGTCGGGGAGCCGGGTCGGGCCGCCGGACAGGGGGGCGACGGTCCGCCGTCCCACGGAGTCCCGAGGAAGGCCGCGCCCCGGCCCGGGACTGCCGACGCGACCGGACCTGTTCCGGAGCTGTCTCGCCCGTCCCGGATGCGCCGCCCGGCCATGGCTCCTTCCGTGCGCCCGCGTGCGGTGTCCCGTGCCGCGGCGGGGGCCACGGCCGCCCGCGCCACCACCATGGCCCGTGCCGCGGCCCGGCGCCGCGCCCAGGTCCTGCTCGGCCTTGTCACGGCGACGGTCCTCGGCTGGGGCGCGGTGCCGCTACTCGGCCTGTCCGCGCTGATTGCCGCGATGCCGACGCTCCTTCTCGGCGCCTACCTCGCGATGCTGCGTACCCTCGCGGTGCGCCGGGCCGCTCGCCGTGCCACCGCTGCGCCGCGTCCGGCGGAGCCTCCGCGTGACACCGAGGCGCCGCGTCCGCGCACCACCCGTCCCGCCGCGGGCCCGTCGCCGGTGCAGGCGGCTCGGGCCGCTGCCGAAGCTGCGGCCCGGCGCCGCGCCGACGAGGCCGCCGCGCTGGCCGAGGGCACGGACAACGCCGCGGAGAAGCTCGCTCCGGCCAGCACGTGGGACCCCGTCCCGGTACCCCCGCCGACGTACACGATGAAACCGATGGCGCCGCGGGCCGAACCCGCACCCCTCGACTTCGCCACCGACGGCCACGACGGTGCCGCGCCCGCCGCGGGCACCGGACCGGCCTCCGGCGAGGCGGCCGACGGAACCGCGGGCCCCGAACCGGATGAGGAAGCCAACGGCACGGAATCCGCCGGCCCCCGCCCGGACAGCCAGCGTTGGGCGGACGGGCTCGACCTCGACGCCGTCCTCGCCCGCCGCCGCGCCGTCAACGGCTGACCCGCAGACGACGGCACGGCCGGCGGGACCCCTGGCGACCGCCTGGCAGGGCTCCGCCACGGCCCCGGGCACGCCTCGGATCGGGACGTCCCGGGCCGGGGCGCCCCGCCGGGTATGGATTCGAACCCGGCCACCGCCCGGTGCTAACCTGGCCACGCCTTGGGGCTGTGGCGCAGTCCGGTAGCGCACCTCGTTCGCATCGAGGGGGTCAGGGGTTCAAATCCCCTCAGCTCCACAACTGGCGAAGGCCCAGATCTGTGATCTGGGCCTTCGCCAGTTGTG
>JARRQM010000197.1:0-8559 GCA_037381765.1 Kineosporiaceae bacterium | reverse complement strand
CGCCGACCCGGCCGTCCGCGACGTGTTCACCGGGCTGCTCGGCGGCCTCGACGCCCCACTCGCCGGCGGGCTGGACGCACGGGTCGGCACCCTGTCCGGCGGGCAGCGACGTCGGGTCGGGCTCGCCGCCGTGCTCACCGGCGACCCGGAGGTGGTCCTGCTCGACGAGCCGACGAACCACCTCGACGTCGAGGGCGTCGCCTGGCTCGCCGGCCACCTGCGCACCCGCTGGCCCACCGGACGCGGCGGGCTCGCCGTGGTCACCCACGACCGTTGGTTCCTCGACGCCGTGTGCACGTCCATGTGGGAGGTGCACGACGGGGTCGTCGACTCCTTCGAGGGCGGGTACGCCGCGTACGTGCTCGCCCGGGCCGAACGGGCCCGGATCGCTGCGGCCACCGAGGAACGCCGGCGGACCCTGTTGCGCAAGGAACTCGCCTGGCTGCGCCGCGGCCCACCGGCCCGGACGAGTAAGCCGCAGTTCCGGATCGACGCCGCGAACGCCCTGATCGCCGACGAGCCTCCGCCGCGGGACGGCCTCGCCCTCCAACAGATGGCCACCGCCCGGCTCGGCAAGGACGTACTCGACCTGGAGGACGTCACCGTTGTCGTCGGCGGCGACCCCACCGCCGGCGCCGGTCGGCGGATCCTCCTCGACACGGTCACCTGGCGGCTCGCCCCCGGCGGCCGGTACGGCCTCGTCGGGGTGAACGGGTCGGGGAAGACCACGCTGCTCCAGTTGCTGTCCGGGCAGCGACGGCCGGACGGCGGGCGGGTACGCCGCGGGAAGACCGTCCGGGTGGCGGTGCTCTCCCAGGACCTCGCCGAACTCACCGAGGTCGACGGGCTGCGGGTGCAGCAGGCCGTGGAACGGGTGCGGGGCACCGTGCGGATCGGCGACCGTGAGGTGACGGCGGGGCAGCTGCTGGAACGGCTCGGGTTCACCCGGGAACGGGTCTGGACCCCGGTCGGTGAGCTGTCCGGCGGGGAACGCCGGCGGCTGCAGCTCCTGCGCCTGCTGATGGGCGAGCCGAACGTGCTCCTGCTCGACGAACCGACCAACGACCTCGACACCGACACCCTCGCCGCGGTCGAGGATGCCCTGGATGGCTGGCCGGGCACTCTCGTCGTCGTCTCACACGACCGCTACCTGCTGGAACGGATCACCGATCGGCAGGTCGCGTTGCTCGGCGACGGCCGGTTGCGGGATCTGCCCGGCGGCGTCGAGGAGTACCTCGCGTTGCGCGCGGAGCTTTTGGCCGCCCCTGCCGGGGCCGGAGCGCGTGGGGTGTCACCCTCCGGGACCCCGGCCGCCGCGGCGGCGGCCCCCGGCCACCCGTCCGCGGAGGCGGCCGGTGCTGGTGCGGCCGGTGCGGGTGCGGCGGGTGCCGCCCCCGGTCCCGGTCCGGGGAGGGGCGCGGACCCCGGCGCGGACGGTGCCCCGCCGCGACGGAACGCCGGCCAGGTACGGGCGGCCCGCAAGGAGATGGCCCGCCTGGAGCGCCGTCTCGACCGGCTCGCCGCCGAGGAACGGCGCCTGCACGCTGACCTCGCCGAACACGCCACCGACCATGCCCGGGTGCTCGAACTCGACGGCCGGCTGCGGGCACTCGGCACCGAACGGGAGGACGTCGAGCAGGCCTGGCTGGTCGCCGCGGACGAGGCGGGCTGAGGCCGGCCATCGCGGCGGGCCGATTGCGGCGGGCTGATTGCGGCGGGCGCCGCGGGGGAGTCCCCGGCCCCGGCGGGCGGACTCAGCCGGCGTCGAACGGGGCGACCAGGCGGCGGAGCAGATCGGCGAGTTCTTCCCGTTCGGCGGCGCCGAGTTCGGCGAGCAGCCCGCGCTCCTGGGCGAGCAGACCTTCCAGCGCCCCGTCGACGAGCCGGGCCCCGGCCGCGGTGAGCCGGACCAGCACGCCCCGCCCGTCATCGGGGTCGGGACGGCGGTGTACCAGTGCGCGGGCCTCCAGCCGGTCGATCCGGTTCGTCATCGTGCCGCTGGTCACCATGGTCTGGGTGATGAGCTGGCGGGGGGACATCTCGTAGGGGGCACCGGCCCGGCGCAATGCGGCCAGGACGTCGAACTCCCACGGTTCGAGGTCGCTGCCGGCGAAGGCGGCGGCACGGTACCGGTCCAGGTGCCGGGCCAGCCGGCTGATCCGGGAGAGCACCTCCAGCGGGGAAGCGTCGAGGTCGGGACGGACCCGGTGCCAGGCCGCAACGATCCGATCGACCTCGTCCTGTCCGGCCTCGTCCTGTCCGGCCCCGTCCGGTCCGGCAGGTGATCCTGTGGCGGCGGCGTCCGCGGTCATCGCAGGTCCGTCGTCCCGATCAGCCGGGGGTGCTGTTCCATCCCGGACAGCCCGTTCCAGGCCAGGTTCACCAGATGCGCGGCGACCTCGGCCTTCCGCGGTTTGCGGGTGTCCAGCCAGTACTGCCCGGTCAGGGCGACCATGCCGACCAGCATCTGCGCGTACAGCGGCGAGATCTTCGGGTCGAGGCCGCGGTGTTTGAATTCCGCGGCGAGCAGGTGCTCGACCTGATTGGCGACATCGCCGATCAGGCTGGCGAAGGTCCCCGTGGACTGGGCGACCGGGGAATCCCGGACCTGGATGCGGAACCCGTCGGTGGAGGTCTCGATGTAGTCGAGCAGGGCGAGGGCGGTGGCTTCCAGGAGTATCCGGGGGTGGGCGCCGGCCTGCAATGCGCCGGTGATCGCGTCGAGCAGCTTGTGGATCTCGCGGTCGACGACCACGGCGTACAGGCCCTCCTTCCCACCGAAGTGCTCGTACACGACGGGTTTGGACACCTGCGCGGTGGCGGCGATCTCCTCGACGCTCGTCCCGTCGAAGCCTTTCTCGGCGAACAGGTGCCGTCCGACGTCGAGGAGCTGCTCGCGGCGCTGCTTGCCGGTCATCCGGGCACGTGTCCCGGACCGGGAGCCTCGGCCGGAGCCGGGGTGGGTACCGTCCCGGGTCGTCGTCACTGCTCCATCATGCCGGGTCCGCCCGGCCGGAGGGCGCACCCGCCGGTTCCGGAGCACCGGGGAAACCGGACGGCCACCCGCTGACCGAGGCCGTAGGCTGTCCGGGCACGACCGGTCCGCCCTGGTGTAACGGCAGCACACAGGCCTTTGGAGCCTTGAGGTCCCTGTTCGAATCAGGGGGGCGGAGCTACCCACGTCGATTCAGGGGGCGGAGCCACCCACGTCGACCCAGGGGAGCGGAGCCACCCACATCGACTCAGGGGGGGCGGAGCCACCCACATCGACTCAGGGGGCGGAGCCACCCACGGGTTCGGACCGGGGGTCAGCCCCTGGTCGGGTGAGGTAGCCCGACCTCGTCCCCGGACTTTCCGGTGACGCCCTAGGATCGGGCTATCCGACAACTCGCCAGCACCTCGGTGCCGAGGAGGCCCTGCGCGTGACTGAGCACCACCCGTCCGCCGTCATCGTCCTGGCAGCCGGGGAGGGCACCCGGATGAAGTCGGCGACGCCCAAAGTCCTGCACGGTCTCGGGGGGCGGTCCCTGCTCGGGCATGCCCTCGTCGCGGCCCGTTCGCTCCGGCCGGATCATCTCGCCGTCGTCGTCCGGCACGGACGCGACGCCGTCGCCGGCCATGTCGCCCAGGTTGACCCGGCAGCCCTGATCGCCGATCAGGACGAGATCAAGGGCACCGGACGGGCCGTCCAATGTGCCCTTGACGTCCTGCCCGCGGAACTCGGTGGGGTGGCCGTCGTTACCTACGGGGACGTCCCGCTGCTCACCGAGGGCACGCTGCGGGCGCTGGTCGCCGCGCACCTCCGGGCAGGTGGTGCGGTTACCGTGCTCACCGCCGAGGTCGCCGACCCGACCGGGTACGGCCGGGTGCTGCGCGGTGAGAACGGGGAGATCACCGGGATCGTCGAACACCGGGACGCCGACGCGTCGCAACGGGCCGTCCGGGAGATCAACTCCGGTATCTATGCTTTCGACCTCGGTTTCCTCCGCGAGGCGTTGGGCCAGGTCACCACGGCCAACGACCAGGGTGAGATGTACCTCACCGACGTGCTGGCCCTCGCCCGTAAGGCCGGGCTCGCGGTCACCTCGGTCGGCACCGAGGACCTCTGGGAGGTGGAGGGCGTCAACGACCGGGTGCAGCTGGCGGCGTTGGGCCGGGAACTGAACCGGCGGCGGCTGGAGGCCTGGATGCGGTACCGACCCGGAGACCACGTGGGTTGATGTCGGGGTCACCCTCGACCCGGACGTCACCTTGCTGCCCGGGACCCAGCTGCACGGCACCACCACGGTGGCTGCGGGTGCCGTGATCGGGCCGGACAGCACGCTGACCGACTGCGCGGTCGGGGCCGGCGCCCAGGTCGTGCGCAGCCACGGCAGCGGTGCGGTGATCCGGGAGGGTGCCACCGTCGGGCCGTTCAGCTACCTGCGGCCGGGTACCGACCTCGGTCCGGACGGGAAGATCGGTGCCTTCGTCGAGACGAAGAATGCCGCGATCGGCGCCGGGTCGAAGGTGCCGCACCTGTCCTACGTCGGTGACGCCGAGATCGGCGAGGGCACGAATATCGGTGCGGCCACGGTATTCGTCAACTACGACGGCCAGCACAAGTACCGCACCACGGTGGGCAGCCACGTCCGGGTGGGCAGCGACACCATGCTCGTCGCCCCCGTCCGGGTGGCCGACGGCGCCTACACCGCGGCCGGATCGGTGATCACCCGGGATGTCCCGGCCGGGGCCCTCGCTGTGGCCCGCGGGCAGCAGCGGAACATCGAGGGGTGGGTGGTCCGCCGGCGTCCGGGGTCGGCCGCCGCGGAAGCGGCCACGCAGGCCGCGAAGGCCGCCACGCAGGCCCAGCGCGCCGCACCGGATGATCCGGGGACCGGCGTCATCGAAGGATCCGGGGCCCAACCGGAGGAGGAGCGGTGAGCACCGGGATCACCAGCCCCGGGGAGAAACGTCTCGTCCTGGTCAGCGGGCGGGCCCACCCCGACCTCGCCGCCGAGGTCGCCGGGGAACTCGCCGTTGACCTCGTCCCGACCAGTGCCTATGACTTCGCCAACGGCGAGATCTACGTCCGGTTCGGCGAGAGCGTGCGGGGCAGCGACGCCTTCGTCGTCCAGAGCCACTGCGCCCCCATCAACCACTGGGTGATGGAACAGCTGATCATGGTGGATGCCCTGAAACGGGCCTCAGCCAAGCGGATCACGGTGATCGCCCCGTTCTACGGGTACGCCCGTCAGGACAAGAAGCACCGGGGCCGGGAGCCGATCTCGGCGCGGCTGGTCGCGGACCTGTTCCGCACCGCCGGGGCGAACCGGCTGGTTTCCGTCGACCTGCACACCGCCCAGATCCAGGGGTTCTTCAACGGGCCGGTGGACCATCTATGGGCGATGCCCCTGCTGTCGGACTACGTGTGCACCCGGGTGGACCGCACCCGGCTGACCGTGGTGAGTCCGGACGCCGGCCGGGTCCGGCTGGCCGACCAGTGGTCGGACCGGCTCGGTGCCCCCCTCGCGATCATCCACAAGCGTCGTGACCCGAGCGTGCCGAACCAGGTGCGGGTCCACGAACTCGTCGGCCAGGTCGCCGGACGCACCTGTCTGCTGGTCGACGACATGATCGACACCGGGGGCACGATCGTCCAGGCCGCCGAGGCGCTGCGGGAGAACGGGGCCGCCGACGTCATCGTCGCCGCCACCCACGCGGTGCTGTCCGGGCCCGCCGTCGATCGGTTGAAGAACGGGGCGATCTCCGAGGTCATCGTGACGAACACGCTGCCTATCCCGGAGGATCGGCTCTTCCCCCAGCTCACCGTGCTGTCCATTGCGCCGATGATCGCCCGGGCGATCCGTGAGGTCTTCGACGACGGTTCAGTGACCAGCCTGTTCGACGGCCACCCCTGACCTTGGTCTGGTCCTGACCCGCCCCTGGTGCCGCGCTGATCCGTCCCTGGCGCCGCACTGACCAGCTCCTGGTCTCGCGCTGATCCGTCCCTGGTGCCGCATTGGCCGTTCCCGTGCCGGTACCCGTCGACGTGGCTCATTCCTGACCGGGCCCGCGATCATTCCTGACCGGGCCTGCGATCGTGTTCGGGGCTTGCCCGGTCCGGGGGCGCGGCCGGGTCCGTGGGGTGAAGGCGACGTGCGGAACCGGGTGTTCCGGGCCGGATGGGCCCGCCGATTTCGGTCCACCGCATCCAGCCCGCTAGCATGGCGCGGTTGCCTCGGCGAGGGTTGACGCGACCAGCGGAACCGTGATCGACGTGGCGTCCTTTCTTACGGCGCCCGTCCCCATCGGACCCGCCCGTGTCGTCCACCCGCTGCGGCCCTGATCATCGACGGAACATCGGCGCCCGGCACGATCACGAGCCCGCGCCCCGCTACGAGGAGAGAACGTGCCCGAGGTCAAGCTCACCGCACAGCTGCGTACCGAGTTCGGCAAGGGTGCCGCGCGCCGGTTGCGTCGGGCCCACCTCGTGCCCGCCGTGCTGTACGGCCATGGCACCGATCCGGTCCATGTGGCCCTGCCCGGCCACGCGACCATGCTCGCGCTGAAGTACTCGAACACCCTGTTGTCCGTCGAGGTGGACGGGACGTCGACGCTGGCCCTGCCGAAGGACGTGCAGCGGCACGCGCTGCGCGGGGAGATCGAGCACGTCGACCTGCTCGTGGTGAAGAAGGGTGAGAAGGTCAACGTCGAGGTGCCGTTGCACCTCGTCGGCGACCCGGCGCCGAGCACCCTGGTCACCTCCGAACTCACTACGCTCACCGTCGCCGTGGAGGCGACGAATATTCCGCAGCAGCTCAGCGTGGACATCACGGGTGCCGATGCCGGGCATCAGGTGCACGCCAGCGAGGTTCCGCTGCCGGAAGGGGCGACCCTGGTCACCGACCCGGAGACGCTGGTGCTGCACGTTTCTTCTGCCGCCACCTCCCTGGAGTCCGAGGCCGCAGGCGAGGCCGCCGAGCCGGTTGAGGTCGGCGCCGAGGCCTGAGCCCGAGGCCTGAGCCCGAGGCCTGAGCCCGAGGCCTGAACCCGAGCTCTGAGTCTGAGGCGAGGAACGCGGCCCGGGCCCCGGGGTCCGGAACGGGTCCTGAGCTGGTGGCGGGGGCGGACCGGCGAGGACACTTCCTCCCGCCGTTCCGCCGACCGTCCGGGCGGGCACGTGAGGAGGCGGGAATCCGACCATGGTGCTGAATCCGTCCGCCGCGCGGTCCCAGGACGGGGACCCCGCCGGGGGGTCCGCGGAGGGCGAGGGCCCCTGGCTCGTCGTCGGGTTGGGTAATCCCGGAACCCGGTACGCGGGAAACCGGCACAACATCGGGGCCATGGTGCTGGACCGGCTCGCGGCCCGGCTGCGGGAGCGTTTCGGCAGTCACCGTAGCGGTGCCCAGCTGGCCGAGGCCCGGCTGGCGCCGGTGCAGGGGCGTCCGGGACCGCGGGTGTTGCTGGCCCGGCCGACCTCGTACATGAACGTGTCCGGGCAGCAGGTGGGCGCGCTCGCCGGGTTCTTCCGGGTGCCCGTCGCGCGGCTGCTCGTCGTGCACGATGAGCTCGACATCCCGTTCGGGCAGCTGCGACTGAAACGCGGCGGAGGTGAGGGCGGCCACAACGGGCTGCGCTCGATTACCGCGGCCCTGGGCGGTCGTGACTACGCCCGGTTGCGTCTGGGGATCGGGCGGCCCCCCGGGCGGATGGATCCCGCCGACTTCGTCCTGCGGGACTTCCCCCGGGCTGAGCGGGCCGAGGTGGATCTGCTCGTCGAACTCGGCGCGGACGCCGTCGAGGACGTGCTTACCCGGGGCTGGGATCGGGCGCAAAACCTCGTCAACACGAGGGAAGATGCGAGGTAAAGTCAAACTGTCCAGAAACTGACTTTGAGTAGTCGAGCAATTACGTGCAGTTTTCTGCACGACAGCAAGCTGTAATTGTCCAGTCGCCACTCGTAGCAAGTTGCGTCCAACGTGGTTTGTCGTTCCCATTCGCCCCACACGTGCCGATCCCCCGACCTATAGTCACGTGGTGTAGCCGCCCGGCCGAGGGCGGCCCTTCGGGGTCGAGAAGCACAAGCAGGGGCAGATGTCCATCGAAGCGTCGCCGGACACCGACGACACCGTGGTCGCACGCGGCCCCGGTGTCGGTCCCTCGTCTGTCGTCGAACTCCCCTCCCTGCTCACTCGGCTGCCACGTCCCGATGTCACTGACGAGAATCCCAAAGCCACCCTGGAGCGCTACCGCACCTGGGCGATGCGCAGCGACGGCGGTTCCGCGGCGCTCGCCGCCCTCGCTGCCCTGGGCCTCCGCTTCGGCGTCGAGCCCCCGGTCGCCTACCTGGTCGTCACCGCCCTCATCCCCCCGGGGTGGTTGGGCCTGGTCGCCCTCCAACGCGGCTACGAGTTCCGCTACCTGAGCACCGGACCGGATGAGTACCGCCGGGTGGCCTTCGCCGGACTGCTCCTGTTCACCGTGCTCGCCGTCGCCTCCTACACCGTGCAGGGCGACCTGTCCCGGCTCTACGTGCTCTTCACCGCCCCCGGAGCGGTGCTGTTCTCCCTCGGTGGG
>JARRQM010000196.1:0-4395 GCA_037381765.1 Kineosporiaceae bacterium | reverse complement strand
CAGCGGGACGACGGTGTAGACGATCTCGATCGGCACGTTGTACCGCACCTGCGCGGGGTAGCCGGTCTCTCCGCGGCGCCGCCGGTAGACGAGCACCGCCCAGATGATCAGCCCCCAGACGAACACGCCCACGGCGAGCGCGGCGATCCAGGAGCCGACCCACATGTCGATGATCCGGCCGGTCTGGTTCGTCGTGTCCCGGGTCGAGGGTTCCCAGCCCCGGGCGGCGGACTCGGAGCAGGCGGACAGCGCGAGGGGGAGGGCGCCGGCGAGGACGAACGGCCGCAGCCGGTTCCGCCCCGGACGCGCAACGCGGGGTTCGGGGTACGAACGCACGGCGCCTTCCAAGGATTCTCACCCGGCAGGACGCACCGGGAGGGTGGACAAGTCCTTGACGGCTAAACCATACCCCGGATCGCCGGATCCGGCAGGGAGTAACGTTCGGCAGCGAACGGTCGCTGATGGTGGGTGGTGAACGGCCGGTGGACGGCTACCCCGTCCGGTAACCCCCGCCGCCGCGGAAGGCGGCGGGCAGGGGGCATTCCAGGGCCCCGGCCAACCGGTCGAGGTACTCCCCGCGGGAGATCTCCACCACCCCGAGGCTGCCCAGATGCGGGGTGCGCCACTGGACGTCGAGCAGCCGCCGGGTGACCGGGTCCTCGGACAACAGCGTGACGAGGGCGACGAGTGCCGCCTTCGAGGCGTCGGTCTCCCGGTGGAACATCGACTCCCCGGCGAACAACCCCCCGACGGCGACCCCGTACAGCCCGCCGACCAGCCTCCCGTCCCGCCAGCATTCCACCGAATGCGCCCAGCCGAGCTCGTACAACCGCCGGTACGCCCCGGCGACGGCACCCGTGATCCACGCTCCTGGCCGGCGCGGGTCCGCGCAGCCGGCAACGACCCCGGTGAAGTCGGTGTCCACCCGGATCTCGAAACGGGGCAGGGATCGCCGCAACGAACGGGAGATCCGCACCCCGTCCAGGGGGAGGACGCCCCGCGGGTCCGGGGACCACCAGCCGATCGGCTCACTCCCGTGGCCGCCGAGCCCCATCGGGAACAAACCGCCGCGGTAGGCCGCGAGCAGGGTGCCGGGCTCCAGGTCGGCACCGACACCGATGAGGTCCTCCCCCGCGACGGCGGCGCCCAGGTCGAAGGCGAACCGGCTGGGTTCCGGCTCCCGGGGCCCGGCCACCCCGGTCAGGGCCGCAGGGTTCGCAGATGCGGCTCGACGTCGGCGGCGGCATCGTCACCGTAGGTCGCGGCCAGCCGGGTGAGGAACGCTTCCCGGCCGAGGTCGTACTCCTGGGTGCCGACAGTCTCCAGGACGAGGGTGGCGAGCAGGCTACCGACCTGGGCGCAGCGTTCCAGCGAGAGCCCCCAGGAGAGGGCGGCCAGGAAACCGGCCCGGAAACCGTCCCCGACTCCGGTCGGGTCGGCGACGTTCCGTGCGGGAACGACCGGGACCCGGATCGGCTCCCCGCCCTTCTCCTGGATGATCGTGCCGTCCGCACCGTGCGTGGTGACCCGAACCCCGACCCGGGAGAGCACCTCCTCGGCGCTCCACCCGGTTTTCTGGGTGATCAGGGCGGCCTCGTAGTCGTTGCTGAACAGGATCCAGGCCCCGTCGACGAGTTGCCGGATCGCCGGACCGTCGGACCAGGCCAGCTGCTGGGACGGGTCGGCGGCGAACCGGATACCCCGTTCCCGGCACTCCTCGGTGTGCCGGAGCATCGCCTCGGGGTCGTTCGGGCTGATCACGACGAGTTCGAGGGATCCGTCCGTACCGATGAACGGGCCGAGCTCGATCCCCCGGGCCTCGCTCATCGCCCCGGCGTAGAACGAGGCGATCTGGGCCTGCTCGGAGTCCGTCGTACAGATGAACCTGGCCGTGTGGAGCAGCAACGAGGTGTGTACCCCGGAGCAGTCCACGCCGTGTCGTTCCAGCCAGGACCGGTAGTCGACGAAGTCCTCCCCGACGGCTCCGACGAGCAGGGGGCGCACTCCGACGTTGGCGAGCCCGAAGGCGATGTTCGCCGCGACACCTCCCCGGCGGACCTGGAGGTCTTCGACGAGAAAGGACAACGCGACCTTGTCGAGTTGTTCCACGACGAGACTGTCGGAGAACTTGCCCTCGAAGGACATGAGATGGTCAGTGGCAATGGATCCAGTCACCGCGATACGCACGGTTCATGACCCTACCGGGCGCCCGGCCGGACCCCCGCCCGCGGGCACGCGGAGCTGAAGGTCCGGCGGGCGGACGCCTGCTCAGTGGAACCCCGCGGGCGGACGCCTGCTCAGTGGAACCAGCGGGCGGACGCCTGCTCAGTGGAAACTGTCTCCGCAGGCGCAGGTGTTGGCGGCGTTCGGGTTGTCGATGGTGAACCCCTGCTTGTCGATGGTGTCGGCGAAGTCGACGGTGGCGCCGTCGAGGTAGGGGGCGCTCATCCGGTCGACGACGACTTCGACGTGACCGAAGCGGCGCAGCAGGTCGCCGTCCTTGTCCTCGTCGTCGAAGTAGAGCTGGTAGACGAGACCGGAGCAGCCGCCGGGCTGCACGGCCACGCGCAGCCGCAGATCGTCGCGCCCTTCCTGTTCGATCAGGCTGGCGACCTTCGCGGCAGCGACATCGGTGAGCACGAGCCCGTGGGTCGTCTCGGTCTGCTGGACGGTCTGGTCCTCAACGGTCATCCGGGTCATCTCCGTAGGTCTGTTTTCCGGGCCTGGCGGCGGGCCCCGCCGTGCGCGCCTTCAGGGTAGGTCCCCCTGACCGATGATCGCCTGTCGACGACTACCCGGGGAACCCGTTGAACGATCATCACCCGTTCCGGAAGATCATCTGTCCGGTACGGTATCCGGCACAAGGTCGCCCCGCAGCCCCGCCGTGATGGTGTTGCCGGACGTCGTGGGGTCCGCAGACCGAGGGAACCGATCGGTCACTCCCCGGATCCGGTCCGCAACCGTTCCAGGCCGTTGAGGAGCAGGTCGACGGTGAACTCGAATTCGGTCTGACTGTCGCACCAGCCGAGGGTCGGGTCGGTGGCGTCGTGGACCTCGGCCGCGACCATCGCGGTGAGGTGGGGCAGTGCCGATGCCATGGCGGCGAGATCGGCTTCGGCGGTGTCCTCCGGTCCGGTTCCCCCGACCGGGTCGGGACGGAAGATCTCCTGGACGAATCCGAGCGGGAGGCTGCCGAAAGCGTGCAGGGCCCGGTGCGCGAGGTGATAGCTGAACCCGGCATCGACGAGAGTGCCGACGATCCGGTCGTAGTAGGCGAACAGCACGGGTGGGACGTTGCTCCGGGAGCTCAGCAGCCCGGGCAGCCAAGGGTGGCGGAGCGTGACCTGACGTGCGGCAAGGAACCTCTGACGCAGTACGCCCCGCCAGTCCCCGCTCCCGGTTCCGGTGCCCTCCGGTCCCGGACCCGTCGGCGCACCATCGTTCTCGGCGAGTACCGGGTCACCGAGTATCGGGTCACCGAGTACCGGGTCACCGAGCACCGTCTCGGCGAGCACCGTCTCAACGACCCCGTCGAGTAGGGCCTGTTTCGCGGGCAGGTAGTGGTAGAGCGACATGGCCCGGACGTCGAGGGCGACGGCGAGCCGCCGCATGGTCAGGGCCTCGACGCCCTCGGCATCCGCGAGGGCGACTGCGGCCGCGAGCACGCGGCTCCGGCTCAGCGGTTCCCGGATCGTCCTCGTCATTCCCAGGGCTCCCTCTCGCCTTCCCCATCCCCTTGCATCACCTTACAACGTATGGTTCCCTTACGGCGTACGGCAGCCTTACACGGTAAGGCAATGGGGTCCGGTCCTACCGGACCTCCGGACAGGCACTCCGGACACCACCCACGCCCGCCGAAGGAGCCCCCATGTACACCACCACCCACCCCACGAGGGCCGCCCGGCTGACCGGCCTGGCCTATCTCGGCCTCGCCGTCACCGGCGGGCTCGGCTTCCTCGTCCTGCGCCCGCGCCTGTTCGCCGACGGCGACCCGGCCGCCACCCTGGCCAACCTCGCCGGGCAGCCGACGCTCGCACGGACCGCCGCCGTCCTCGAACTGCTCGTCGTCCTCACCCAGACCCTCGCCGCTGCCGGGTTCTTCGGCCTGTTCCGGACCGTCGACCCGGTTTCCGCCGCGGGAATCGCCGCCTTCGGCCTCGTCAACGCGACCGCCCTGCTCGCCAGCGCTGCCCTGCTCGGCGCGGCGGCGCAGATCGCGGCCCATCCGGTCGGCGACGCCGCGGCCACCGTCCAACTCCTCTACCTCGTCAGCGACAGCCTGTGGGGTGCCGGGGCGATCTTCTTCGGCCTGTGGCTCATCCCGATGGGGCGAGCGGTGCTGCGCTCCGGCTGGATGCCCCGCCTCCTCGGCTGGATCCTCGTCGTCGGCGGGGC
>JARRQM010000195.1:0-4421 GCA_037381765.1 Kineosporiaceae bacterium | reverse complement strand
AGTCGAAGAGGACCGGCGACGGAGCGTTGCCCTTCACCCAGCTCGTGCTTGAGCAGACCATCGTGCAGAAGGAAGGGCAGCTGCCCTGAGCCTGAGCCCGGCGACGGTCGGGAACGGTGGCGCCGGGAGACGATCGTGGTCTCCCGGCGCTCGCCGGTGCCGGGAGAAGCGTTCCCGGTCTGGTGGACACGGCACCTCGTCGTCCAGCAGTTGCTGGCGTCGGATCCGCGCGGCGACGGTCTTTTCTATCGCCACGTCACTGATGAGATCGCCCGGCTCGCCCGTGAACCGTGGCCGGGCCCTGCGCCGGCTGGGGTTGTCGGGCCGTGGCCGGGGCGCGGGCCAACCGGGCCCTCCTCCGCCGGGCGGTCACCCACCTCGCCCGGGACGGCGTCCGCCAGTTCCTCGACCTCGGCGCTGGGCTGCCCACCAAGGACAATGTCCACGCCATCGCCCAGCGAGTACACCCGGACGCTCGCACCGTGTACGTCGACCACGACTCGATCGTCATCCTGCACGCCCGTGCCCTGCTGGTCCGCGACGAGCAGACGGCGGCCGTCCAGGCCGACCTCCACTCGGTGCGTCCTTGCTGGAGGCGCGGACGAAACTCCGGGGGAGGAGAGGGTCGGTTCGCGATGCCGGGAGGCGGACCTCAACCGGCGCATCCCGGCGGCCCCGATTGAGGCCGCCGGGACCGAAGCCCTCACCGTCCTGATCAGTAGGACGCCGAACACCCGACTGCTGCGCCGATCGATCGACGCGCCCCGCTGCGGAACTCCGGTCAGGGCGGCCCGCCTCCGCTTCTCAGCGTCTTGCCACGTCGCTCCGTCACGTCTCTGGAGGGGGCGCGGAGGAAGGCCGGGGCAAAGGACGCCGTCGGTCGGGGCGTCTTGTCCCAGTCGGCCGGGGCGTCCAACCGGGCGAGCAGGTCCACCGGGCTGGCCGTGCAGGAACCGACGGACATCCGGACTTCGAGGGGGCGCCATGGTGAGGTGCTGGCGTCTCTCCAGCGTTGGATCGTCATCCGGAACCGGTCGCAGAGTAGGCCGGCGTCCGCCTCGGAGTTGATCGTGCAGGCCAGGATCGGCCACCGTTGACTCAGCAGGGTGAGGCTGTCGTCGGCGCGGAAGTTGGCCATCAGGTTCGACGCGAGACCGAGCAGATCGATGGCCGGTCGGAACGATCCTTCCGGGTCCATCGTGGGGGCACCGATGTCGGCCGCGAGTACGAGGGTCCGGTCCCGGACCGTGTCGCTCGATTTCAGCATCCAGATCCTCCGCCGGACCGTGGCGATGTTGGTGGTCTCGATGCCGCGCAGGTCGTTCCAGGAGGCGTAGCGCCGGGCCGGTCGTGAACTGATCAGTCCCAGTAGCGGTGCTGTGGCGTCTTCGATGCGGTACGCGATGGCCCGGTGGCCAGAGGGCCTGCCGCGGGGGTCCTCCCCATGCCGGCGTTGGGGTGGGATGCCGGGCAGGTCGACGACGACGCCGGTGGTGGTTCCGGCGAGGATCGCGCGGAGTATCACCATGTCACGGCCCAAAGTGGTCGGGAAGAGTTCGAGCCACGGCCGTCCGGTCACGTCGGCGACGGTGCGCTCGACCAGCCGGGCGAAGTCCTCGTTGGCGAGCCGGCACTGCAGTTCGGCGGAGAACGTGGCGAGGGCAAAAGGTGCAGGGAAGGTGAGCGCCCCGAGCGCGTCGTTTGCGTAGGTGGGCACGGGAAAAGTGACTCCTCTGATGTGTGGCGGCGACGGGTACCCGGTGGGTACGCGTCGCACACCAGGACCGGACGTGAGGATCGACGTGGCGACGTCCGAGACATGGCGGGGTCCGGAGCTGGGACCGATGCGATCGGGGGGTAGGCCGGGGCGTGGGAAAGGTCCACCACCGGAAGGGTTGTCGCATGACGTCGGAGCCCGCGGGAATCGGCGCAGCTCTGCCAGCCTTCCGTGGGCGGCGAGCACGTACACCGGGCGGATGCGGCCGCGTCATGACCGCACAGTAGGTAGTCAGTCACAGAGAATAGTTAGATCGGATGTTCTGGGCAAGGGAAACGGACTGTGTGTCCATGCGCGGTCACGTTCGGACATCGGAGCCGGGGACGGACCCCTGAGACCCCTGGTGCCCTCAGGGCACCTACGCTCGTGAGTGGATCGCCGGTGAGCCCGGTGATCGAAGGCGAGGGGTTACCGATGGCGCATCGCGATCTCGTGGTGATCGGAGCGTCGGCCGGCGGGGTCGGTGCGCTCCAGAACCTTGTGCGGGGGCTCTCCCCGGATTTCCCCGCCGCGGTCCTGGTCACCCAGCATGTGATGGCCGGTGGGCCGAGCATGCTGCCACAAATCCTCGCCCGAGCGACTGCGCTGCCGTGCACAGCGGCCCGGGAGGGCGATCCGCTCCTCCCCGGCCGGATCCTCGTCGCGGTTCCCGACCGGCATCTGGTGGTGTCCGGGGACCACGTCACGTTGTCCAGCGGGCCGAGAGAAAATAGCAGTCGCCCGGCTGTCGATGTGCTCTTCCGGTCCGCGGCCCGTTCCCGCGGACCGCGGGTGGTGGCTGTCGTGCTGTCCGGGGCGATGGACGACGGTACGGCCGGCTTGGTTGCCGTACGCGCCTGCGGCGGCATCGGTGTCGTCCAGGATCCGGCCGAAGCGACTCACCCCAGCATGCCGCGGTCGGCGGTGGAGGGCGCTTCCCCGGAGTACGTGGTGAAGGCGTCACAAATTCCGTCGCTGCTCGGTGAACTGACCGCCGCCGAGTTGGACGGCGACTGGTCGGGCCCGAGCGACCTGCTCTCGGCCGAGGTCGCGTTGCTCGGGTACGTGCCCGGCTCGTCCGTGCCGGATCGGGCTCATCCGGATCCGGACACGGCGCAGATCGGAAGCCCTACTGACTTGACCTGCCCCGAATGCGGCGGCGTGTTGAACCGGATCGAGGACGGCGGGCCGGTGCGGTTCGGCTGCCGGGCGGGCCATACCTGGTCGTCGCAGACCTTGGTCGCCCAGCAGTCGGCCGAGCTCGAGAGCGCGCTGTGGATGGCTCTGCGCAGCCTGGAGGAGAAGGCGGCGCTATCCCATGAACTCGCCGCCCGGGCCACGGCAGCAGGGCGGACGCGGTCGGGCATCTCCTTCGAGGAGCAGTCCTGCGACGCCAGCCGGGCCGCGACGCTCGTGCGCGATCTGCTGATCAGGGCGGCGGCCGGCGGGGTCACCCTCACGCGACCCATCGGGCCGACCTGATACGGGTCCGGACCTGTGGATCTCCTGGGGCGGACACCGCCGGGCAGTAGCATGATCGAGGTGATGGTCGACAGTGATGCCGGGCGCAGCCGACGTGACGAGAGGATGACGAGGTGAACGAGGCCAGCCCGGCATTCGAGCAGCTCCTGGGGTACCTACGTGAGTCGCGCGGGTTCGATTTCACCGGCTACAAGCGCGCCAGCCTGGTCCGACGTGTGGACCACCGGATGAGCGGACTCGGGGTCGCCACCCTGGAGGACTACCGGGACTACCTGGAGGTCCACCCGGAGGAGTTCACCCATCTGTTCAACACGATTCTGATCAACGCGACGGAGTTCTTCCGCGACGCGGACGCCTGGGAATACCTGCGCACCGAGCTGCTCCCGGGCCTGCTCACGCAGCAGAACCAGGGTGTGATCAGGGTCTGGAGCGCCGGATGTGCCTCCGGGCAGGAGGCCTACTCGCTGGCCATGCTGATGGCCGACGCACTGGGGCCGGAGGAGTTCCGACAGCGGGTGAAGATCTACGCCACGGACGTCGATGAAGAGGCGTTGGCGTATGCGCGGACGGCGAGCTATACCGAGCGGGAACTTCGGGGTCTTCCGCCCGAGACACGGGAGCGGTATTTCGAACCGAACGGTGCCCGGCAGTCGTTCCGCAAAGAGTTCCGCAGGTCGGTGATCTTCGGTCGGAACGACCTGGTTCAGGACGCCCCGATCTCGCACGTCGACCTGCTGGTCTGCCGTAACACGCTGATGTACTTCAATGCCGAGACGCAGGCGAAGATCCTCGGGCGACTGCGTTTCGCGCTCAATGCGGAAGGCGTACTTTTCCTCGGCAAGGCCGAGCTTCTGCTCAGCCACTCGTCAACGTTCGTGCCCGTGGAAGTACGGCGGCGGTTCTTCCGCAAGCTCCCCAACACCGGGCGGCGCGAATCGCGGTCGGCTGAAGGTATCGGCGGTCTGGAGCCGTTGGCGCTCGCGGACCCGCACCGGATCCGCGAACTGGCCCTGATGTCCTCACCTGCGGCCCAGGTAGTCCTCGACACGACCGGTCGCCTGTCGATGAGCAACCACCGCGCGGAGGTCCTCTTCGGGATCGGGATGCGGGACGTCGGGCGGCCGTTTCAGGACCTGGAGATCTCCTATCGGCCGGTCGAGCTGCGCTCGGTGATCGACGAGGC
>JARRQM010000194.1:0-4845 GCA_037381765.1 Kineosporiaceae bacterium | reverse complement strand
GGTGGGGATGAGGCGACGGGCAACAATCATGGCGAGGCCGACGAGGAGGTAGCCGGCCACCACGAGGATCAACCCGAACTTGACCCGGGCCGCATCCGCGGCGAGCGCGGGGGCCAGACTCCCGACACCACCGTGCCGATACCCGTCAATCACCCGCAGGAGAATGGTGTTCTCGACGGCATCAGCGGCGCCGGCCAGCAGGCACAACCACGGAACGAAACGGCCGGCCCGACCCCACCACCCCGGCGAGCGGGCCGCGACCACGGCGGCGGCGAGCGCGAGGAACGCCGAATAGGCGACGAGAAACGCGTAGTCGACCCCGATTGCTGAGACCGCCGCGCGCCGGCCCGGTTCCCCCCACCCGTCAAGGATCTGCGTGGCCCGGGCCGGGGAACCTGCCAGTTCGAACTCCACGATCAAGGCCCGTTCCCATAGTGTGCGCATATGCCTGCCCTCCTGTGTGCCTTCTCCGTCCGGGAACGATGCCCGGCCACCCGCGCGGGGACGGCTCTGGGGGACGACGAGCCCGTTCTCATCGGCGAAGATGACGGCCTGGGTGCGGTCGCGCGCCCCGCTCCTCATTGTCGCGTGGTTGACGTGGGTCTTGGCCGTGGCAGGGCTGATGACCTGGCGTTCAACCCAGTACGCCCTGCCCTCCCTGCTGAGACGCTGACGCCAAGCACACGGTCCAGCCTCCGGACACGCCGGGACGCTTCACCCTGACAGCGCCTCCACCCAAGCTCCGAAACACGCTCTTCCACGCCCCCGTGGATCGTGCGGTATGCGGGCATAAAGTGAGCAGGCACGGTTCCGTGAGAGGAGGCCGCGTGCGGGTCAGCTGGCGACAGGTCGCGGCGTGGCGTATGCGGCGGCAATTCCTTGACCCGCGCGCCGAGCATCCCGCGAGCGAGATCGTCGGTCGGCTCTGTGGTGTGCAAGCACAGGTCTGGAGCGCCGCCGAGATGGCCGTGGCGCTGCGGCAGTCGTCGCCCGACGGTCAGGGCATCGACCGGGCGTCCGCTGATCTGCCGCTGATGAAGACCTGGGCGATGCGCGGGACTCTCCATCTGCTCAAACCCAGCGAGGCAGGTGCCTACCTGTCGCTCATGGAGACGACCGCGTTCTGGCTGAAACCCTCCTGGCAGCGCGTCTCGGGCGTCAATCCGAGACAGATCGACGATTTGACCGAGAAGGTAGCCGGAATTCTCGATGGTGACGTCGCGCTGACCCGCGACCAGCTGGTGAACGAGGTCATCGCGGATAAGCGATTCGTCGGTATGGAGGATCGGCTCCGTTCGGGCTGGGGTCAGGTACTCAAGCCGCTGGCGTGGCGCGGCGTCCTGTGCCACGGCCCGGCTCAGGGCAACAAGGTCACCTTCGCCCATCCGGCGCGTCAGTACCCGGACTGGAAGGAGCGACCGGAACCGGACGACGCCGCGCCGGTGGTGATTGAGGCATATCTGGGTGCCTACGGTCCCGCCACTGCCGAGGTGTTCGACCGCTGGCTGTCGCTCAACGCTTCGAGCAAGCCGAGACTGCGCGGGTGGTTCGCGGATATGCGCGACAAGCTGACGGAGGTCGACGTCGAGGGCAGGAAGGCTTGGATGCTGACCGAACACGTCGAGGAGCTCATCGGCATGGACCCCTGCGTGGGGGTCCGGCTGCTCGGCGGATTCGACCAGTACCTCCTCGGCCCCGGTACCAAGGACGACGTTTTGCTCCCCAAGGAGCACCGTTCCGCGGTGAGCCGCACCTCCGGGTGGATCTCGCCGATCGTCGTGCTGAACGGCAGGATCGCCGGGGTCTGGGAGGTATCCGGCCACGAAGTACTGGTATCGCCGATAACCGACGCAGGTCCTCTTCCGATGATGGAGCTCGATCAGGAGGCGGCGCACGTCGCGCGTGCGAGCGGACTGCACCAGATGTCCGTCCGCGTCCGCTGAGCCCGGATGCACCGACGGGGTTTCGTTGATCGTCTCTGCTCGTTCTGAATCTCGATTCCGGGGTTCCGTCGACGGTGGGCCGAGTGGGGAACGCGCCATCAGCGTCAACGACTCCCTGGTCACCCTCCGGGTCGTCCCCACCGGCGAAGGACACGAAATCGCCCGACGGACCTCCGAACCGGTGCAGGGCACGTCCTGACGCCGGGCCGAACGGGTGAGGCTCCTCCTGCGAGCGCACCCCGCCGCCAGGTGGCACGATCCCACGGGTGAGGGACACGCCACCGCCCGCCCCGCACGTCGCCGACGGGCACGACCTGATCCGCGTGCTCGGTGCGCGGGTGAACAATCTCCGTGACGTCAGCGTCGAGATTCCCAAGCGCCGGCTCACGGTGTTCACCGGCGTGTCCGGCTCGGGTAAGAGCTCGCTGGTGTTCGACACGATCGCCGCGGAGTCCCGGCGGATGATCAACGAGACCTACAGCGCCTTCGTCCAGGGGTTCATGCCCACGCTGGCCCGCCCCGAGGTCGATGTGCTCGAGGGACTGACCACGGCGATCCTCGTGGGCCAGGAGCGGATGGGCGCCAATGCCCGCTCCACCGTGGGCACGGTGACGGACGCGAACGCGATGCTGCGCATCCTGTTCAGCCGGCTCGGGGAACCGCACATCGGCCCGCCCGGCGCGTACGCGTTCAACGTGCCCTCGGTTCGGGCGGGCGGGGCGATCACGGTCGAGCGCGGCGAGGGCAGGACCAGGGCCGAGAAGGTGACCTTCACCCGGACCGGCGGCATGTGCCCGCGCTGCGAGGGGATGGGTTCGGTGACGGACATCGACCTGTCCCAACTGTTCGACGACGGCAAGTCGCTCGCCGAGGGGGCACTGACCATCCCCGGCTACGTGGCGGGCGGCTGGAATCACCGCCTCTACGCCTCCAGCGGCCTCGTCGACCCCGACAAGCCGATCCGCGCGTACACGAAGAAGGAGAGGCACGACTTCCTGTACCGGGAGCCGACCCGGATGAAGATCGAGGGTCTCAACATGACCTACGAGGGTCTGATCCCCCGGATCCAGAAGTCGATGCTCTCCAAGGACACCGACGCGATGCAGCCGCACATCCGGGCGTTCGTGGAGCGGGCGGTCACCTTCACCACGTGCCCGGACTGCGACGGTACCCGGCTGACCGAGGCCGCCCGTTCCTCGAAGATCGCGGGGATCAGCATCGCCGACGCCTGCGCCCTGCAACTCGGCGATCTGGCCGCGTGGGTGGGTGACCTCGGTAGGCCCGCAGGCACCGGCCGTGCGCGCGGTGGCGGTGGCCCCGTGTCGGAGTCGATGGCGCCGCTGCTCGCCGCGCTGCGGCACACCCTCGACTCGTTCGACCGGATCGGGCTGGGCTACCTCAGCCTCGACCGCCCGTCCGGCACCTTGTCCGGCGGCGAGGCCCAACGCGTCAAGATGGTCCGGCACCTCGGCTCCTCACTCACCGATGTGACCTACGTCTTCGACGAGCCGACGATCGGACTGCACCCGCACGACGTCCGGCGGATGTTCGACCTGCTGCTGCAACTGCGCGACAAGGGCAACACCGTGCTCGTCGTGGAGCACAAGCCGGAGATCATCGACCGGGCCGACCACGTCGTCGACCTCGGGCCCGGCGCCGGTGCGGCCGGTGGCCAGGTCGTGTTCGCGGGCAGCGTCGCCGGACTGCGGGCCGGCGGCACTCTGACCGGGCGGCACCTGGACGACCGGGTACGGCCGAAGCCGTCGGTGCGCACCCCGTCCGGGGCGCTGCGCGTACGGGGCGCCGGCACCAACAACCTGCAAGACGTCGACGTGGACATCCCGCTCGGCGTGCTCGTCGTCGTCACCGGGGTGGCCGGGTCGGGCAAGAGCTCCCTGATCGGCGGCTCGGTGTCGGGCCGGGACGGCGTGACCTCGATCGACCAGGGCGCGATCCGGGGTTCGCGACGGAGCAACCCGGCGACGTACACGGGCCTGCTCGACCCGATCCGCAAGGCGTTCGCGAGGGCGAACGGGGTGAAACCGGCGCTGTTCAGCGCCAACTCCGCGGGCGCGTGCCCCACCTGCAACGGTGTCGGAACCCTCTACACCGAGCTCGGTTTCATGGACAGTGTCGCCACCACGTGCGAGGACTGCGAGGGCAAGCGATTCCAGCCGGCGGTGCTGGACCACCACCTCGGTGGCCGCGACATCAGCGAGGTCCTCGCGATGCGGGTGGACGAGGCACGCGAGTTCTTCGGCGCCGGCCCTGCGCGCACCCCGGCCGCGCACAGCATCCTCGGCCGGCTCGCCGACGTCGGGCTCGGCTACCTCGCCCTCGGACAGCCGCTCACCACGTTGTCCGGCGGTGAGCGGCAGCGGCTCAGGCTGGCGACGCACATGGCCGACGACGGCGGCATCTACGTCCTCGACGAGCCGACCAACGGCCTGCACCTCGCCGACGTCGAGCAACTACTCGGACTGCTCGACCGGCTCGTCGAGGGTGGCACGTCCGTCATCGTCGTCGAGCATCACCAGGCGGTCATGGCGCACGCCGACTGGATCATCGACCTCGGCCCGGGCGCCGGCCATGACGGCGGGCGGATCGTCTTCGAAGGCACGCCCGCCGACCTCGTCGCCGCGCGGTCCACCCTCACCGGGGAACATCTCGCGGCCTACGTCGGCGGCTGAGAGCGGAAGGAGCGAATCGGACCGCGCCGTCGTGGAACGGCAGGCGAACGGTACGGGACGACCCCGATGAACTCCCCCTGCGAGCCCTGCTACGCGAACAGCACACACTCGCCCTTGAACCCCTCGGGAGCGACTGTTCCAGGACGCACGGACACAACCAGGCGACACACGACCACATCCACGTGGAATCGGTGACGGTATCCGGCACCAAC
>JARRQM010000193.1:3562-9080 GCA_037381765.1 Kineosporiaceae bacterium | reverse complement strand
CACTCCGGAACAGGTCGTCACCGTCCCGGGCAGCCACACCGGGCGTTTCCTCGCCCCGGTGCTCGCCGGCCGGGCCTCGGTGACCCCGCCGGCGGACGGTGCCGGGGCGGACGCCGGTGGCGCGGCCGGCAGCGGTCCGGTGGGTAGCGGCGTGGAGGCCAGCGGACCGGTGGCCGGTGCCGGTGCCGACGCTGCTCCGGTTTCGGTGCGGGTCGTCGAACCCGCCGGGACGGCGGGGTAGGACCGGACCGGCCGGACCGGACCCGGATCGCTGCACCCCGCCCGCCCGGCCCGCTCCGAACCGTGCCTCAAGAAGCCGATGTGAGGTCGGTTCCGCGACACCGATGGTCCCGACTCGACACGGTGAGTTAGGCTCCCTAGCAGATTGTTGCTATGGGGGTGTTTATGGGGCGACAGCGTTCACCGGGGGAAAAGGGGCGCGGAGAGCGCCGGTTCACTGCGTCCGAGATGGCCGCGCGGGTCCAGGATGCCGTCGGGCAGGTGACCACGGAGGAATTTACCCGTCAGGACTCCCGTTTCGAGCGGGACAGTCGCCTGGGACGGGAACTCCTGTATCTCATCGCGCACGATGAGTGGATCCGTGGAACCACGGAACTGGCAGATCTGAGCCGTTCGCAGACCGTGGACACGACGATCCGCGTCAACATCGACCTCGGCCAGCTCAGCCACGAGGCCTTCAACGACGAGGCCGGACGCCTGTCGTTGCCCCTGCTCATCCTCCCCGGTATCCCTCCAGGTGGTTCCACCGGTACCGCGGGGACGGGGCTCACCCCCGACGTCGTCGCCACGGATGCGGCGGGGACGCTCCTTCCCACCCTTCCCCAGACGGAGATCCACCAGCGGCTCGCCGCAGCCCTGGCGGAGATCTTCCTCAGCCTGGGCAGTGCCCACCTGCCCGATCGCGAGCAGGGCCGCAGCGACCGCGACGCCCGCCTCGTGCTCGCTGCGGCCCTGTACAAGTACCTGCGCCGGGGCGGGCAGGATTCCGACCCGGGCCCGGAACCGAGGAACGGGACCCGCTATCCGGTACTCGCCGCCCGGGTGAAGGCTGCTGCCGACCGCGTCCGGTTGCTCCTGAAGCACTACGCCCAGCCCTGCGACCAGCCCGGCGACCAGCCCTGCGACGACGTGGACGCTGCACTCGCCGAACGCGCCGCCCGGGTGCTCGGCGCCCTGCGCGGCGGGAGCGTGATTGCCGTCTCCGTGGAACGCGGGCAGCCCCCCACCATGATCTCCGTCGAACTCCCGGCCCGATTGCTGGAGGCACGCCGCCGCCTGATCCGGCGCCCCTGGGCGGAACTGGACCTGGAACTCCTGCTGCCCTCCGGACGCGCCGACCGGCAGGTACGGGTGCGGTTGCCGGACGGGGTCGCCTGCGCTCGGAGACCGGACGGGGAACCCCGGGCCGACCTGGAGCTGTCCGTGGCCCAGCCGCGTGCGGTGAAACACCTGAAAGCGGTGATGGACCAGGTCGTGGCCCAGGGGGCGGGTCGTGCCGGCTGTTCCCCGACCGTGCTCGCCGCCCTGTCCGAGCTGGCGCTGACCCATTTCAACGAGGTCACCGAACTGTTCGGAACCTACCGGGTTCCTTCCGGCCCGGAGGGGGAACGGTTACGGACCCGGTTGGCCGACCTGCGCCAGGGACTGCTCGGTTTGCGTCACGCCTGTCGGGGTCCGGAGGGCGAGAAGGGCGACAGGGAACTCGCCCTGACGGTCGAGCGGGTCATCCGGATCTGGGCGGACGGCACCTGGTTGCCCGAGACCCTGCATCGCAGGTCCCGGGTGATGGCCCCGAACCGGCACGAGGTGGTGGTCCACCTTGATGCCGTCGACAGCGGACTGCATCAGGGGACTCCCCGAATCAGCCGGCTCTCCTTGGTGGCCGTCGCCACCGATCTCACCCTTCGTAGCGCCGCCGTCTACACCGGGGCCATGGGGTTGGCGCTGATCACCGTGATCCTCCTGCTGTCCCTCGCGGCCGGCGGGTCGGTGGGGAACCCGGAGGTACTCGCGAGTGTCCTCACCTTGTTCGCCGCCGTTCAGGCCGGGCGTGTCGACCACCCGGACCAGAGCACCCTGCGAGGACTGCTCGGCTCCGCCGGATACATCCCGGTGGTCGCCTCGGTACTCCCGCCGATCCTGCTCGCGGTGGCGCTCGCATTCATCGAGGGGGACCGGGACGGGAAGAACCTGACCCGCACCTGCATGGTGCTCGCCCTCTTCGCGCAGCTGGCCCTGCTCATCTACTTGCGGCTGATGCGGGCGGAGGCGTTGGACCGTTCCGTGAGATCGCCACGGTTGAGGTTGGCCACGGCCCCGGTCACCGGTACCGACGACGGGGAGGTCCTGCACAGCCACTGGTGGCAGGGCACCTGTGCGGAGGCGCTGCTCATCGACCGCGGTGCCGTTGCCTATCTCGTCCACCAGGGAGCGCCGCCGGAAGAGCGGGGCGGACGCGGGCTACTTCCGGACCTGCTCGATGTCCGGCCCCGGTGGCCGCGCCGGGGCGCCACCGGGATTTCCCGTCGGCCCTCCGAACTCCCGGACATCTTTTCGAGCGGGAACGGGACGGAACACGACGGACCCGGACCGGTCCGGACGGCGTTCGCCACCATGGTCCAGGCAGGGGCAGCGAAGGCCGGGCTGGTCCCGCAGGAGCCCCGACCGCCGAGCATCCTCGCCCTCCTGCGCTCCGGGACGTCCCGGCAGTCGCTGACCTACGTCGTCTTCCGGGAGGAACCGGATCAGGACTGGGTGGAACTGCACAGGGCTCGACCGGTACCCGTGGACCTTGACCGGGTGGACTCCCCGGAAGCTCCCTTGGAACTGGTGGAGGTGCTGCTTGGGCTGTCCGGTGGCAGCTCTCGCCTCGGGGACCATCCGCTCGGGCAGGTGCTGCACGCCACGGCGCAGGCCGGCCTGCCGATCGTGGACGTCCAGCTGCCCGTTCCCGCCCCGGAACCGACTGCGGAGCCGCTGACCTGGGCACGGGTCCGGGTGGCGGTGCATGAGGCCCGGCTTCCCTCTCTCGCC
The DNA here is from genome assembly GCA_037381765.1 of Kineosporiaceae bacterium. Lineage (GTDB taxonomy): Bacteria > Actinomycetota > Actinomycetes > Actinomycetales > Kineosporiaceae > JARRQM01. The sequence goes on along the minus strand of JARRQM010000193.1, from coordinate 6,026 downwards.
GGATACGTGCGGAGTCTCGCCGCACTCGTCGACGATGGGACCGCGTCGAGCTGGGCCCTGGGCATCGGACTCCGGGGGGCCGCGGCTCCGGTCTGGTTACGCGGTCCGGCGCGGACAGCACACCGGGAGGATCCGCATCCCCTGCTCGCCGAGGACCTCGACGTCGTCCAGGACGAGGACCCTGACCTGCGACGGTGGTGGGTTCTCGCGATCACCGGACGGAACCGCGCCGGCCTGGAAACCGAGGTCGTCGACCGGCTCGCGAAGACTCGTGGACACCTGAACCTGGCGGGGGTGACGATCGCCGCGATGCCCGGAAACGTCGTCATGTTCCTTCTCCTGCGGGACGAGCAGGCCCCGGATCCTCCGGCGACGAACGTCTCAGATCTGGAGACCGGCATTGCTGGCGTGGGGTTGCGGGTCTGGGTGAATACCTGGGTTACGGCCCGAGAGCTCGGGACCCGGTCCGACGCGGGACGTCGACCGGTGGTCCGGGTACACACCCGGACTCAGGAGGCTCCGGGAGGGATGGCCCTGACCCTGCAGGCGCTGAACCGCGCTCTGGAGACCGTCCGGTCCGTGCCGCCCCGAGGGGAAACGGTTGAGCGGGTGCCGGCCGCGGAGGATTGGTACGTCCTCGTGCGGGTCCTCGAAGGACGTATCGCCACCGCGGTGTTCACCATCCGGGTTGCCGCTGACCTCGTCACGGACCAGGTGGCCTACGGCAGGGCCCTGGCCCAGGCCGAACACGGGATCCGACGGGCACTGAGCCAGGGAAGTCGGCAGCATCGGGTTTTCAGCACGTCGGCGGACTCCCACGACGCGCTGGACGAGACCGTGGTCGCCGTCGTGCCGTTGTACGGCGGAACCGGACCGCGGCCGGTATCGGTCGACCTCGCTCAGGAGGAGAGCCGGGCCGATCTGCGGGAGTGATCGGGGAACCCGCACCGAATGCCGCGTCCGTCGAGCTGAACTCCTGAAGCGGGACCTCGGCCGGTCCCTCCGGGAAGGCCGGGGCGCGGGGGACCGGGGACACAGGGGAACGGGATAGGGAAACAGTACGGTCCGGAAGGGCAGTCACCGCCTGGCCGGTCCGCACGGCCGGACCCCGGCGTGCTCGTCGAATTCCAGGTCAGGGCGGCCCCGACCCCGTAGGGGCTCGTCGACAAGGGGAACACCGTCATCGTCATCGAGCACAACCTCGACGTGGCACTCCGGAACAGGTCGTCACCGTCCCGGGCAGCCACACCGGGCGTTTCCTCGCCCCGGTGCTCGCCGGCCGGGCCTCGGTGACCCCGCCGGCGGACGGTGCCGGGGCGGACGCCGGTGCGGAGGAGGGCGGCGGACCGGCGGGTAACGGCGCGGAGGTCAGCGGATCGGCGGGCAGCGGACCGATGAAGGGTGTCGATGCTGCTCCGGTTTCGGTGCGGGTCGCCGAACCCGCCGGGACTGCGGGGTAGGACCGGACCGGCCGGACCTGCAGGAGCAACACCCCGGCCTGCTGATGACCGAACGGTGGGCGGGAACCCGTGGTGCGGTGCGGCCCTTCGGGTGCTGCGGTGCGAGCCTGTTCCTGCGCTTTCCGGTGCCCGCTGCCGTTTCGGCTACCTGTCCTCGGCGATGGCGCGGACGTGGGTCGCTGCGGCGGCGCCGGTCAGGGCGGTGCTGCGGAGCTGCGTGGTCCAAGCGACGTAGCGGGCGACATCACCAGGGGCGGCGATGGTCAGGTCCCCATCGGCGTGCTCGACGGTCACGATGTCGTCGCGCACGACCCACCCGTGCAGGGTGACCACGGGTAGCCGTGCGGAGAACGGGACGATACCGATGACGGCGGTGACGTCGGGGTCCTCGGCCAGGTCGGCCACGTGGTGCAGCTGCGCTTGGTGAATGTGCTCGGGCACGTAGCGGGTGTGCAGGGCGGCCTCACCCATGAGCAGGACGATCTCGCGGCCCGGTTGGGTCAGGATGTCTTGGCGGCGCATCCGGGCTGCCAGGATTCCGGCCAGATCGGCCTCGGAGGCCCCGGTGTCGACGGCGCCGGGCGGGACGGCGAGGATCGCGCGGGCGTAGGCACGGGTCTGGACCAGGCCCAGGATCATGCCGGGGAAGTAGATCAGGATGCGGGTCGCGGCGGCCTCGCGTGCACCGATGGCGTCTTGGTGCGCGCCGGGCCCACCGGCTCGGGCGTAGGCGCGGGCCAGGGCCTCGTACTCGGCAACGGCCTCCTCTCGCAGTGCGGCCAGCGTGGCCTCGTCGGCTCCGGTGGCTCGGGCCCACTCGGTCACGGCCCGGGCCGAGGGGATACGCGGAGTACATCGTTCGGTGCGCGAGACCCGTGGCTGGTCCCAACCCAATCGTTCAGCCAGGCCCGTGCCGGTCAGGCCGGCTGCGGTGCGCGCCCGGCGCAGTTCGTCGGTCAGGCGGTCCCTGGCTGCTGCGGTCCGCACCGTCGAGGGCCCCTCTT
>JARRQM010000193.1:2659-3505 GCA_037381765.1 Kineosporiaceae bacterium | reverse complement strand
GTACCGATGCGTTTCAGGTGGCCGGTACCGGGGCCGACGCGGCTGCCCAAGCCGTGACGGCGGCCTGTCGGTGCTCGTTGACCACGTCCGGGTCATCGTCGATGTAGAGGCGTTCGAATCGGCCTCCCGGGGCGTAGTCCATGATCCAAACCTCGTCGTCGAACAGCCAGAAATCGTAGGTCGGCACGCCCTCAGGCCAGGTTCCGGTCTCTGTGGTGAGGAGACGGATCTGTTCCCCGGCCGCAGCGGAGCGGGCGTAGGGTCCGGCGATCTCGTAGCGCAGGTAGTCACTCAGCTCCTGGCTGACCACGTGCACCCGGCGGCAGGATCGTCCTGCCTCGACGTGTCCGGCGATCATCTCCTGCCACCGACCGGGGGTCAGGTCCACGGCGTTGTCGCTCAGGAATCGCTGGTAGGCATCCAGTTCGTAGGCCACGTCGTAGGCCGGCAGGGTTTCCAGGCGGAACATCTCCCGTTCCACGCGCGAGGCACGTTCGAGGACGTCGCCCAGGTCGGTCCGGGTCCGTCTCATCGTGCCTCCTCCGGCTTCGGTTCCTGGTTCAAGGTGGCTGCGGCGCGCAGCAGCATCTCCCGCGGTACGGCTACGGCCAGCTCTCCGTGGGCAACCTGAAGTAGTTGGGCGCCGTCGTGGTCGTCGAGTTTGACGCCTTGGACCACGACCGTGGCCGGGTCGTCGGTCGTGTACACGGCCGGGCATCCGTGTTCCCCGGATCCTCCGCTCTTGAGCAGCCTGGTCAATCGCATGGCATCCCCTTCCCACACCTGCGCTGAGGCCAATAGGCACATTCTATGTACCGGAACTTGCAATCAAGGATACATTTTATG
>JARRQM010000193.1:0-2613 GCA_037381765.1 Kineosporiaceae bacterium | reverse complement strand
ATCGACGATGCCCTGACCTGCCGCCTGCCGGTCGGACCGGACCCACATCGCTGCACCCTCTATCGTCCCTGCGACGGTACGTCTGTGCTGCCCTCGAACCGACGGGCCGTCGAGCTGCTCGGTGAGCTCGGAGGCGGCTCGGAAGCGCTGCGCGGTGACATCCTCGTGCTCGGGCTCAGCGAGGGGGCTGAACGGGATCTGGCCGTGCCTGACCAGGTTCTCGACACCGCTGCCCGGATAGGTCTACTGCACTGACCCCAGCTCGCCGGTTCAGCGCCGATCCGTGCCACAGGCGGCTGAGGTGAGGCCGGTTCTGGCTGCCGCCTGGCCGGTCCGCGTGGCTGGACCCCGGCGTGCTCGTCGAATTCCAGGTCAGGGCGCCCCCGACCCCGTCGTCCCGATCCTCCGCCGTCCCGACCCCGCCTTTTCGATCTCTTGCCGTTCCGACCCCGCGACCCTGCGGCCGCGTGCGACCCCGCGACACCGTGTCGGTGCCGCCGCCTAGGCTGGGGCCGTGGCGGATCCCGCGACGTACCGGCCGGCGCCGGGCACCATTCCCGAGGCTCCTGGCGTCTACCGGTTCCGCGACGCCGACGGCCGGGTCATCTACGTCGGCAAGGCGAAGAGCCTGCGGTCCCGGTTGAACTCCTACTTCGCCGACCTCGCCGCCCTGCACCCGCGCACCCAGACGATGGTGACCACGGCGGCCGGGGTGGACTGGACGGTCGTCGCCACCGAGGTGGAGGCCCTGCAACTGGAGTACTCCTGGATCAAGGAGTACGACCCGCGGTTCAACGTCAAGTACCGCGACGACAAGTCCTACCCGTACCTCGCCGTCACCCTCGGCGAGCAGTTCCCCCGCGTCCAGGTGCTCCGTGGGGCCAAGCGCAAGGGCACCCGGTACTTCGGGCCCTACGCACATGCCTGGGCGATCCGGGAGACCGTCGACCTGCTGCTCCGGGTGTTCCCGGTGCGTACCTGCAGCACCGGGGTGTTCCGGCGGGCCGCCCAGATCGGCCGGCCCTGTCTGCTCGGCTACATCGACAAGTGCTCCGCGCCCTGTGTCGGCCGGGTCGACGAGGAACGGCACCGGCAGTTCGCCGAGGACTTCTGCGACTTCATGGCCGGGCAGACCCGCCGGTTCGAGCGCCGCCTGGAACGGGAGATGGCCGGGGCCGCCGCCGCACTGGACTACGAGCGGGCCGCACGGATGCGCGATGACCTCGCCGCTCTCCGCCGCGCCCTCGAGAAGAGTGCCGTCGTGCTGGCGGACGGCACCGAAGCCGACGTGTTCGCCCTCGCCGAGGACGATCTGGAGGCCGCCGTCCAGGTGTTCCACGTCCGGGACGGGCGGGTGCGCGGGCAGCGCGGCTGGGTGGTGGAGAAGGTCGAGGAGGTGAGTACCGCCGACCTCGTCGAACGCCTGCTCCAGCAGGTCTACGGGGACAGTGCGGGGGAGGCGGTGCCCCGGGAGGTGCTCCTGCCGGAACTGCCCCCGCAGCCGGAACAGGTCGAGGACTGGCTGTCCGGGTTGCGCGGCTCCCGGGTGCGGATGCGGGTACCCCGGCGCGGGGACAAACACGAGTTGCTGCGGACCGTGCGGCGCAACGCCGTCCAGTCGCTGTCCCTGCACAAGACCCGGCTGGCCGGTGACCTCACCACCCGGTCGCAGGCCCTGCACGAGATCCAGGAGGCGCTCGGCCTGCCCGACGCGCCGCTGCGGATCGAGTGTTTCGACATCTCCCACCTGCAGGGGGAGCACACCGTCGGTTCCATGGTGGTCTTCGAGGACGGCCTGCCCCGCAAGGGGGAGTACCGGAGGTTCACCCTCCGCGGCGGGCCCGGTTCCGATGACGTCACTTCGGTGCGCGAAGTGATCACCCGGCGGTTGCGGCGGCATCTGAGCGACCGGGAACGGGCCGGACTCGACCTCGGCGAGGGGCCGCCGGCCCCACCGCCCGCTCCGGCCGGCGTGAACGGTCCGACCGGCGTGAACGGTTCGGCCGGCGTGAACAGTCCGCCCGGCGCGAACGGTGCGGCCGGCGCGGCCGGTCCGGCCCTCCCGGACACCGTGGACCTCCCGGAGGACCTCGGGGCGCCGGCGGGGACCGATCCCGGGAACGGACGGCCACTCCGGTTCGCCTACCCGCCCAACCTCCTGGTCATCGACGGGGGACCGGCCCAGGTCGCCGCCGCCGCGGCGGTCCGGGACGAACTCGGTGTCGACGACATCGCCGTTTGCGGGCTGGCGAAACGACTGGAAGAGGTGTGGCTGCCCGGGGAACCCGACCCGGTCGTGCTGCCCCGCACCAGCCAGGGGCTGTACCTGCTGCAGCGGGTCCGCGATGAGGCCCACCGGTTCGCGGTGAGCCACCACCGGAAGCGCCGAAGCCGGGCGATGACGGCCTCAGTGCTGGATGATGTCCCTGGGCTCGGCCCCGCCCGGACGACGGCACTGCTCGCCGCTTTCGGTTCGGTGCGGCGGTTGAGGGCGGCGAGCGCGGAGCAGATCGCGAACGTTCCGGGGATCGGCCCCGGGGTGGCCGCCGCCGTGCTGGCGGCCCTCGCCGGGAACCCCGGCGCCCCGGCCGTCGATACGACGACCGGGGAGAT
>JARRQM010000192.1:0-4471 GCA_037381765.1 Kineosporiaceae bacterium | reverse complement strand
CGAGCAGGAGAACCGTCGGCGAGCTGATCGCGACGAGCTGCCCGCTGGTCAGGGCACCGATGATGACGGACAGTTCGAGGGCGCCGACGAGGACGGCGGCGGCCCGCCGGGTGAGCAGGTCCTGGCGGCCGGAACCCGCGGTGCGCCGGTGAATGATCGAGATCTCCATCGGCAGCCACACGACGTAGGCCCCTTGCAGGGCGAAACCGATGAGGAACGTCGGGAAGGACGGGGCGAAGGCGAGCAGGTAGGACCCGACCGCGGTGATCGCCGCGGAGAGCAGTAGTACCCGGTTGTGCCCGATCAGGTCACCGAGTCGGGCCAGGGGCGGCACGATGAGGGCGGACAGGATCAGCTGGGCCGCCTCGAACCAGTTGACGTCGGCATCGGCGACGGACAGGTGGCCCGCAATGTCCTTCCATACCGGCGCGTAGTACCCCTGGAGGATGCCGCTGGCGACCTCGACGCCGATGAGGACGCCGACGATCCGCAGCAGTCCGGGGACCGGGGAGACGGGGTCGCGGGGTGGGGCGGGTGTTTCGTGCACGGGGAGGCTCCTCGTTCGGCGCCGGGTCGGCCGGTCCCGTGGGTCCGGTTCGCTCCGGTTCTGCCCGGTTCGGTTCGGGTCGGCTCGGCCGGTCCCGTGGTTCTGGTTCGGTCCGGGTCAGTCCGGCGGCGGCTCGGGGAGGGCGAGGAGGAGCCGGCGGTACCAGGTGACGGCGTCGACAAGGTCGTCGACGCCGACCCGCTCGTCATGGGCGTGCAGGGTGGCCCGCTGTTCCCGGGTCATCCGCAGCGGCGCGAACCGGTAGACCCGCGGGCACAGGCCGGTGAAGTGACGGGAGTCCGTGCCGGCGGTCATCACGTACGGCACCGGGACGGCGTCGGGGAACACGTCGGTCGCCGTGGCCTCGATCAGCCGGAAGGCGTCGTCGTCGACGGGGGAGATCGGGCTCGGCTCGTTCCGTTCCCGTACGTCCAGTTGTACGTCGTCGTCCCGGATGATCCGGCGCAGCCGTTGCAGGACCTCGGTGACGGTCTCCCCGGGGAGTACCCGGATGTTCAGCCCGGCCCGGGCGGTGGAGGCGATGGCGTTGAGTGCCGGAGAACCGGACAGGGTGGTTACGGCGATCGTCGTGCGGGTCATCGCGGCCGTCTCCGGTCCGGCGAGCACGAGGACCCGGCCGAGCAGGGGGCCGGTTTCGGCGAGCCGGCGCAGGACGGGCCGCAGCCACCGGGGGGCGTGCGGGGCGAGCCGGCGCACCATCTCCGCGGTGGGGCCGGGCACGTGGGCGGGCAGTCGGGCCCGGTCCAGCCGGGTGACGGCCCGGGCGATCCGGACGGCGGGGCCGTTCCGTTTCGGGGTCGAGGCGTGCCCGCCGGGCCCGTCCACCCGCAGTTCGACGTTGGTGATGCCCTTCTCGGCGACGCCGATGACGGCGAGCGGGGCGGCGATCCCCGGGAGGGCCCCGGTGGCGACGGCCCCGCCTTCATCGAGGACGAACCACGGCCGGACGCCCTGCCGTTCCAGGGCGCTCACCGCGAGACCGGCGGACACCCCGGCGACTTCCTCGTCGCAGCCGAAGGACAGCCACACGTCCTGCGCGGGGGTGATGTCCTCGGTGAGCAGGGACTCCACTGCGGCGCAGATGGCGACGAGGGACCCCTTGTCGTCGAGGGTGCCGCGCCCCCACAGGTGGCCGTCGGCGAGGACCCCGTCGAAGGGCGGGTACCGCCATGGTGCCTGCGCGTCGGCGGGGACGACGTCGAGATGGGCCATCAGGACGATGGGGCGGTCGTTGCCGCGTCCCGGCCAGCGCATCAGCAGGCCGTAGGTGTGTACGTGCTGCACGTCGAGGCGGGCGTGCAGGAGCGGGAACCGTTCGCGCAGTTCGTCGAGGAACCGGTCGAACTCGTCCGGTTCGACCGGGGTGCCGTCGTCGGCGTTCACCGTCCGGAACCGGAGGAGGGCTTGGAGGGCAGATACGGCGGGTGCCACCTCGGGCCCGGGGGACGGCATGCCGGTGACGGTATCCCCGCACGGGACCGCTGACGACCCGGAACCGGGGGTGGACCACCCGGTTGCCGTTCGGGATGGGCGGGACGGGTCGTTTCGTCCGGTCACCGGCCGGTGCCGGGGGTAGCGTGCGGGTGCCGTCGTTGGCAGGGAGGTCACGATGCTCACCCACAACCGCCGTAGCCGGAGGGGCCCGCACCCGGACCGGCAGGCAGATCGTCGGCGCGGCCGGGGCGCACGGTACGGCCACGGGGCGGCTGCCGTGAATGCCGTCGTCGCCCTTGGGGTCGCCGCCGTCACCCTCACCGGCTGTTCGGCGGGGTCGGCGTCCCCCGGGGGTGCGGAGACGGCGACGGTGACGCCGTCGGAGGTTCCCGGCAAGGGGGCGGGGGTCGTCCCGTCCCTGGCGTCGAGCGCATCCGGGGCGTCGACCGGGTCGGCCGCGCCGCCGTCCGACACCCCGGGGTCGACCGCGGCGGGGCCGGCCCGGTGTACCGCCGGGCAGCTGAACTTCGCCGAGGGGGGCCGGCAGGGGGCCGCGGGAACGGTGAACGTCGGGATCAAGGTCGTCAACACGGGTCCGGGGACCTGCTGGACCTACGGGTACGTCGGGGCGCAGATCCGCGACGCCGGCGGGGACGATCTGCCGACGACCACGTTACGTGGCGCGCAATCCCCGTATCAGGGGCCGTTGACCTCGGATCAACAGGGCGTACCGCACCGGGTGACGCTGGCCGCGGGCGAGTGGGGTTGGTTCAACCTTGCCTACTCCACGGTCCCGGCGGATCCGGCATGTCCGGACGGGCCCGTTGACGGGGCCAGCCTGGCGATCATCGCCCCGGACACGTCGTCGGCGAAGGTGATCGCCAGCAGTACCGCGGCTTGTGGCGGGTCTGTCGGGGTCTCGCCGATCCTGCCCGCGTCCACTTGGGTCTACTGAGAACGTGGGGTGGGACGGGTGGTCCTGACCGGATGGCCTCCGAGCGTCGGTACCCTGCCCAGGTGAGTGTCGAGTCGACCGGCCCCGACGTGGACTGGCAGGTATGTGACAGCGGAACCTGCCCCTGCCCGGACGGAGAGTGCACGCTCAGCCGGTACGCGCGGGCGGTCACCGGGACGGGGAGTGTGGGTGCGCATCCGATTTCGGCGACGGAGCGGGCCGTCGCGGCCCGGCTCGCCGGTCTCGACATCGACATGACCTCGATGGCGACGGTGCAGAACCTCTACCGGGCGGCGAACGCGGTGCGTAACCACCTGGAGCAGACGGTGCTCGCCCCGCATCAGCTCACCTGGACCGGGTGGGTCGTGCTCTGGGTGGTGTGGATCTGGGAGGAGATCGAGACCCGCAATGTCGCCGTCGAGGCGGGGATCTCCAAGGGCACCCTCACCGGGGTGGTGAAGACCTTGGAGGGGCGGGGGCTGCTGCTGCGGCACACCCACCCCTCCGACGCCCGGCGGGTGCTGCTGCGGCTGACCCCGGCCGGGAAGCGGAAGATGCGGCGGGTGTTCCCGGAACTCAACCGGGAGGAGAGCGCGATCACCGAGCGTCTGGGTGGGGAAGCGACCTCGGAGATGGCGCATCTGCTCCGGGCCATCGCCGTCGGCCTGGAACACTGACCGGTCCGCCGCAGTGACCGCTGCCCCCGTGCCTGGCGGGGGTGCCGGCGGGGCGGTCCGGCGGGCGGGCACCGGGCGGGTCAGCGGAAGACGACCGTGCGCCGCCCGTTGACCAGGACGCGGTGTTCGGTGTGCCAGCGGACGGCCCGGGCGAGGACGACCGCCTCGATGTCCCGTCCCGTCGCGGCGAGCGCGTCCGGGTCCAGGGCGTGGTCGACCCGGGTGACGTCCTGTTCGATGATCGGCCCCTCGTCGAGGTCGGCGGTCACGTAGTGGGCGGTGGCGCCGATGAGTTTGACCCCGCGGGCGTGCGCGCGGTGGTAGGGCCGGGCCCCCTTGAAACCGGGGAGGAACGAATGGTGGATGTTGATCACCCGGCCCTCCAGTTGTTTGCAGACCTCGTCGGAGAGGATCTGCATGTACCGGGCGAGGACGACGAGTTCGATGTCGTACTCGCGGACCAGGTCCAGCAGCCGGGCTTCGGCGGAGGCCTTGCCGTCGGGTCCGACGGGGAGGTGCACGAACGGCACCCCGGAGCGTTCGGCCAGGCCCGCCAGGTCCGGGTGGTTGCCGACGACGACCCGGACGTCGAGGGCGAGGGAGCCGTTCCCGGTCCGGAACAGCAGGTCGTTCAGGCAGTGCCCGGCGCGGCTGACCATGATCAGGGCGGGGGTCCGCCGGGTCGCGTCGTGCAGCTGCCAGTCCATGGCGAACGGGGTGGCCACGGTGTCGGCGAAGCGGGTCCGCCAGCCGGGCTGGTCCTCGCCCGGGCCGGGACGGAAGGCGACCCGCATGAAGAACCGCCCGGTCTCCTCATCGCCGAACTGCTGGCTGGAA
>JARRQM010000191.1:0-11180 GCA_037381765.1 Kineosporiaceae bacterium | reverse complement strand
AGGGCCGGGGTCCGGACGGCGCAACGGCGGGGTCACAGCCCGGGCAGGCGCGGCATCCGGCCGATCTTGGTGGACCGGGCGTACCAGCCCCAGCCCTTCTTCATCCAGTGCCCGATCCAGGGCAGCGGGATGAGCAGTTCCCGCTTGTCGCTGCGGTAGACGAAGGCCGCACCGTTGCCGATGTCCATCACGCAGATGATCGACAGGTGGTGCTGGTAGCCGGTCCGCCGCGGGTCTCCCCGGTCGGCCATGGTGATGTTGTGCGCCGCGGACCGGGCCATGATCTCGGCGATGTGGCCCTGTTTCGCCCGCCAGGCGGGCCCTTCCAGGGCTGCGGAGTCGCCGACCGCGTACACGTTGTCGGTTCCTTCGACGAGACCATGGTCGTCGATGCGGACGAACCCGGCGTCGTTCAGCGGCAGTTCGGAGGATTCGAGCACGGGGTGCCCGCTGCCGCCCGGGACGAAGATGACCAGGTCGGCGTCGAGGCGCGACTCGTCGCGGAAGATCACCCCGTCGGCGTCGAAGCCGCGCAGCGGCGTGCCGACCCGTTGGGCGATGCCCTTCCCCGCGAGCATCTTGTTCAGCTGCGGGACCGCGTTCTTGCCCATCCGGTCGCCGGGGCGGGGCATCGGGGCGAAGAAGGTCAGCTCGAACTTGTCCCGCAGGCCCTTCTTCCGGAGCAGGTGGTCGACATTGAACAGGAACTCGAAGACCGGACCGCCGCGGACGGCCGAGGGGTCCTTCGGGTTTCCGCTGAACCCGAAGGCGATCCGGCCGCTGCCCCGGCTGATCAGGTCGTCGATGCGGGCCCGGATGTCCAGGGCGGCCCCGGGGGCGCCGCACACCGACAGGGTGTGTTCCATTCCGGGCAGGCTCGTCTTCCCGCCGCCCATGGCAACGACGAGGTAGTCGTAGTCGAGTTCGCGGTCGGCGAGGGCGACGGTGTCGTTCTCGGTGTTGATGCTGTGCACCGGGGAGATCACCGTGTCGAAGCCGTACCGCTGGGCGATCCGGGCCAACGGGACCCGGGTGCGTTCGGGGTTGATGGTGCGCAACGGAACCCAGATGGAGATGGGGAACAAGTAGAGGAAGTCACGGTCGGAGACCAGGGTGACGTCGAAGCGGTCCTGTTTGCTCAGGTCGATCGCTGCCTGTACGCCACCGAAACCACCCCCGAGGACGAGGACCTTTTTGCGGGTCGTGGGGTGTGTGTTCGCCATCCTTGCGGTGCCTTTCTGTCGGGTCGTCGCCCGGGGTGCGTTGGTGCACCGCTCGCCCGCCGTTGGGTGCGGTTCCCGAGCCCGGCGGCCGGATCACACTGTCACGGTGGCCCGAAGGTCCCGGGTCGACAAGCCAACTTGCCGATGTGGCAAAGTTCAGCGGTGGGTGAAAATCTGCAGGATGTACTCAGCGGGGTCGGTCCCCGGCTGAGAGCCCTGCGCAAGCGTCGGGGGACCACCCTGGAACAGCTCGCCGCGGATACGGGTATCTCGGTGAGCACCCTGTCCCGGCTGGAGTCCGGGCGGCGCCGCCCCACCCTGGAGTTGCTGCTGCCGCTGGCCGGGGCCCATCAGGTGCAGCTGGACGAACTCGTCGGGGCACCGGCGACCGGGGACCCCCGGGTACACCCCCGCGCGTTCCGCCGCAACGGGTCGACCTGGGTGCAGCTCGCGCACAATCCCGGCGGACTGAATGCCTTCAAACAGATCCTTCCGGTCGGGTCGCCGAACCGGCCCCGAGACCTGTGCCGGCATGACGGGTACGAGTGGGTGTACGTCCTGTCCGGGAAGTTGCAGCTGTTCCTCGGGGAGGAGGAATACGTCCTCGCGGCCGGGGAGGCCGCCGAGTTCGACACCCGGGTCCCGCACGGGTACGCGAACGGGGGGACCATCCCGTTGGAGCTGATCCTGCTGATCGGGGACCAGGGCAGCCGGGTGCACCTGCGGGTGCGGACGAGTCGACGGCCGTCCGGGGTGCCCTGTGTTCCCGGGGGTGAGGCCCCGGCGGTGGTCCGGGGGACGCGCCGCCGTCCCGGGACCGAGCGGTGAGCGGGCAGTCCGTCACGGGTCCGTCGGGGGTGGTCGTCGTGGCCGGGTCGGGGCCGCTCAGGGGCGCGCCTGCGTGAGTTCTGCTCCGGGCGGGCGCCGAGGGCCACGCCTGCCGGTGGTTGCCGGGACCGATGCGATCATCGGGGGCGGCGTCCTCTCGCCCCGAGCCGTCCGACTGCGGCGCCTTGCTTGTGCCACGCCGTGGAGCTTGTGCCACGCCGTGGACCTGGCGGTGGAAGAAGCCCCGGTCCCCGTGCACGAACTGGTCGGCGCCGGGTGACAGGTTCGCCCGGGAACACAGGGCGACCCGGGACCCGCGTACGACGCAGTTCAGCTGCTCAACCTGCCACTACCGGAACAGAACCGCTTGATGCCCGCCACCGGGTACGCCCCACCCGAACCGAGGGGATCCGGGACGGGGTGCCGGACGGAAACCCGATGGACCGCCGGGTCGGCGGCATCGAGACTGACGGCATGCTCGTCAAGTATCCGAGGACCCCGCACCTGCAGGGCTCGCGCGTGCAGCCCGGCGACGAGGACCTCGCCACGTTGCCGTTCTCCGCGATCCGGGGACGGAACCTCGTCGTGGAGGAGAAGCTGGACGGGGCCAATGCGGGCATCAGCGTCGGCCCGGACGGTCGGCTACGTCTGCAGAGCCGCGGACATTACCTCATGGGCGGTCCGCGGGAACGACAGTTCGGGCCGTTGAAGGCGTGGGCCGCCGCTCTGGGCCCACGCCTTGCCCCGCGGTTGGGGGAACGGTTCATCCTGTTCGGGGAGTGGCTGTACGCCACCCACACCGTCTTCTACGACGCCCTTCCGCACTGGTTCTGCGCTTTTGATGTTCTTGACCGTAGCGATGGCAGTTTCCTGGACACCCCCGGGCGCCTGGAACTGCTCGACGGATTGCCGGTGGTATCAGTGCCTGTGCTGCACCGCGGGCCGGTCGAGCGGTTGGACGATCTCGTCGCGCTCATCGGCCCGTCGACCTGCCGGACGCCGGCATGGCGGGATGCCCTGCTGGAGGCGGCCCGTCGGGCGGGGGCCGACCCCGATCGGGCCGTGTCCGACCTCGACACGAACGACGCGATGGAGGGTCTCTACATCAAAGTCGAGGAGAACGGGCGGACCGTCGGCCGCAGCAAGTGGGTGCGTCCGACCTTCCTCACCGCCATCCGTGACTCCGGCACGCACTGGGCCGACCGGCCGTTGCTCGAAAACGGACTGCGTGACCCGGCGGTCCTCCATGCCTGAGCCGTTCCCGGCGGCGCTGGCCGCTCTGGTGCCGGGGCCCCCGGACTGGGCCGTGTCGTGGGCCCGGATCGAGGACGCCCTGGACGTCGTCCGGGCGCTGCGCGGCGTCCCGCAGGACCCGGTGTGGCACGCCGAGGGCGACGTCGCCGTGCACACCCGGATGGTCTGCGAGGCGCTCGCAGCCGACCCGCGATGGCGGTCGACACCGGAATCCGGACGAGCCCGGGCGTTCCTCGCCGCCGTGTTCCATGACGTCGGCAAGGCTCGCACGACGCGGCCCGGACCTGACGGGCGCCTACAGTCCCGCGGGCATGCCCGCGCCGGTGAACTGATGACCCGTGAACTGCTCTGGCGGCAGGGGGCCGGAATCGCCGAACGCGAAGCCATCTGCGCGCTCGTGCGGCACCATCAAGTGCCGTTCTGGGCGCTGGAACGACCGGACGCCGAGCAGATCGCCTACCGGGTCAGTCTCCTCGCGAGCAACGCCGACCTGGCGATGCTCGCTGCCGCCGACGAGGCCGGGCGGATCCGCGCCGACGACGGTGAGACCCTCGGCGCCGTCGACCTCTACCGGGAGTACTGCACCGAACTGGGCTGCCTGGACACTCCCCGGACCTTCCCTTCCGCTCATGCCCGGTACCAGTGGTTCCGCAGGCCGGCCCGGGACCCGGACCACGATGCCTACGACGACACCACCTTCGAGGTGACGGTCATGTCCGGGCTCCCCGGGGTGGGCAAGAACCACTGGATCACACATCACCTACCCGGCCTGCCCGTCGTCAGCCTCGACGCGCTCCGCACGGACCTGGGTATCGACCCGCGTGCCGACCAGGGGCCGGTCGTCACCGCAGCGAGGCACCGTGCCCGCGAGCACCTGCGCGTCCGGCGCCCCTTCGTGTGGAACGCCACGAACATCTCCCGCGACCTGCGCCGCCGCACGATCGACCTGGCCGCCGACTACGGGGCCCGGGTCAACGTCGTGGCGCTCGAAGCGCCACCCGAGGTGATCCGCTCACGTAACGCCGCCCGCCCCGTACCCCCCACCGAGGCCCACACCGTGCGGCTCATCGACACCGGTCCGGGCCTCGGTCCGCCCTGATCCGGTACGAGGACGGCACGACCGAGGCCGCTCGGGCGGCGAGGGAACGGAACTCGGCTCGGGGACCAGGGCAGCCGGGTGCACCTGCGGGTGCGGACGAGCCGACGGCCGTCCGGGGTGCCCTGTGTTCCCGGGGGTGAGGCCCCGGCGGTGGTCCGGGGGACGCGCCGCCGTCCCGGGACCGAGCGGTGAGCGGGCACGGTTGCTCGACAAGCCCTCGATGACATTCGGCGGGCACGACACGACAGCGGGCTGGCGACATCGGCCGCCAGCCCGCTGTCGACGGATGCCGGTCAGGACGCCGGGATGACGATCTCCACTCGCCGATTGAGCTGCCGGCCGGTCGGGTTGTCCTTGCCGTCGAGGGTGTTCGGGGCCACCGGCTGGGTCTCACCGAAACCGTGCGCCTGCAGTGGCGTGCTCACCCCGTCCGCCTGCAGGCCGGCGATCACGGCCTGGGCCCGCCGCTCTGACAGGTCCTGGTTGTAGGCATCGTCGCCGACCGCGTCGGTGTGCCCGTTCACCTCCACCGTCGAGGTCTGATCCGTCAGTGCCTCCGCCACGGCGGCGAGCACCGGTGCAGCCTCCGGCCGGAGCGTTGCCTTGTCGAAGTCGAACAAGATCCCGGCCGGGAGCCGGATCAGCGTCCCGCAGGGTTCGCCGAGCGCCTTCAGGCCCTGCAGTTTGGGGAAGGTCCCCAGCAGGGCGAACTTCGGCATCGGTTCCACCGTGACCGGCTCACCGTTCAGGGTGCCGGTGCCGTCACCGTTGATGGTGAGGGAGGTCGTGCCGGAGACCCAGCTCCCGGAGCCGTCCCCGGAGTTGTCCACTTCCCCGTACGGACCGCTCCACTGCCCGGATCCGTCGGCGCTGACCTGGTAGGTCTCGGAGCCACGGCTGTACTGCCCGGATCCGTCGGCTTCGACCTGATAGGTCAGGTCGTCGTCGATGTACTGCCCGGATCCGTCGGCATTGACCTGAACGACCCGCTCGGACACGATGATCTGCCCGGATCCGTCGGCATTGACCTGGTAGGTCACTGTGCCGTCGGTGACCTGCCCGGAACCGTCCATGTCGCGCTGGATCGCCCCGGCCCGGTTGGCAACCTGGCTGCCGTCGTCGCCGGCACCGGTGGTCAGGCCGCTGCGGTTGACCACCTGTCCCTGAGCGTTGCACCGGGCGCCCTCGACCTGGATATCGACCGGCAGCTCGGCTTCAGCTCCGATTGTCTCCCTCACCTCCATTGAGGCACTGGTCATCGTGGTGATGTCGGGAACCCGAGGAACCGGGAACGGCGGCAGGGCAACCCCGGATCCGGCGGACGTGCCACCTGCCGAGGAGGAGGCGGCGTCCGGGACCGTCTCCGACGAGCCACCGCAACCGGCCGTCAGGAGGACCGAAGCCGCGACGGACGCGGCGATGACGGAGCGGCGGGCCCACCACCGACGTGGTTCACGGCGCAAGTTTGTTGTCAACACGCCGGACAACGTAACAGGGGCCTACATCGTAGCTGTTTTGGCATTTGTTGATCATGTGGGGTGACATGCCGGGGTTGTTGTGTTGGCTTGGAGCCGGTGCGTGATCGTGTTCGACAGCGTTGTTGTCTGTGCCGCAGGAGGCCCCGATAGCGGAGCTATCGGGGCCGACGAGAACGCAGCCAGGCGCCGTCCGGGTGCCGCGCAGCGTCGAAGCGGAGATCCAAAACACGCTCTGAGCGACCTGTTGGGCCAGGAGTCGTCGGCGGCGGACGTGGCCGTCTTGTCCTGGGCCATGTGCTGACCTCACTGCGCGCAGATCCGGCAGGGCTCCTGCAGGGAGCCGTCGGCGGTGACCGGAACGGGTTCGCTGCCCGGTCAGGGCCGGTGCGGAGGCGCGGGGGGATTAGCGGTGGGCGGTTTCGACGGCTTCGGCGAAGGCGGCGAGGGATCGGAACTCGGCGTCCGGGGTGACCGGGGCGGGCGGTGCCGGGGTGGCGCCCCAGCCGGGCCGGTCGGCCCGCCGGTTGATCCACACCGTCGGCAGGCCCGCGGCCTTCGCCGGGACGTGGTCGTGGAACAGGCTCTGCGTGACGTGCAGCAGCCGCCCCCGGCCGATTCCGGTCGTGTCTGCGGCCTCCTGCAATGCGCTGAAGTTCCTCGGGGACGGTTTGTAGGAGCCGATGTCCTCGGCGGTGAGTACCCGGGTGAAGGTGACACCGAGGCGGCGTTGCGAGGCGGCGAAGGAATTGCGGTCGACGTTGGACAGGATGATCAGCTGGTAGTGCCGGGCGAGGACGGCGAGGGCGTCCGGGGAGTCGGGGAAGGCCGGCCAGTCCGGGACGGAGCCGGCGATCCGGGCGGTGTCCCGGGCGTCGACGGTGCCGTCGAGCCGGGCGCCGAGCCGGCGCAGGCTCTCGGCGAGGATCTCGGGGTAGGCCGCGGTCGGCTGTTCGGCCTCGACGGCGGCCTCGGCTTCGGCGTATCCGGTGAGCAGGTTCTCCTCGGCGAGGTCGAGTCCGCGGTCCCGGGCCCAGGGGGTGAGTACCGCGGCGAGCCCGGCCTCCCAGTCGATGAGGGTGCCGTAGCAGTCGAAGCTCAACGCCTCGATCTCGGTGAGGTCCATCGTGTCGTCTCCCGGTGAAGGCCGTGCCGGGGTTGCCCGGCGGAACTGCGCTGCCGTCCAGGTAACCAGATCGGGGCCGGGACGGGCCGGGTGTCACGGGCCGGACCGCAGCGGGCGGGTAGTGCGGGCCCGCACCGGCTGGACCGCACTGGCTGGACGGACCGCACTGGCTGGACCGCACCGGCCGGCCCGCACCGGACGGACCGCACCGGACGGGGCGAGCTGGACGGTACGAACCGGATCGGCTGGTGTGCGCCAGATCGGAGACAATGCGTGGAATGCCCCGTTGCAACCCTTTGGTCACCCCCCGGTGTCTACCGTGCTGTACTCGGCCGGCCCCGGGCCTGTCCGCCGCCGGCCGATCGACCGGAATGAGGTGCACGGACATGGCTCTCGCAGATGAGGTCTTCGGTTTCTACATGCCCACGATCAACCTCGGCGGGGTCGGCGCCGCCAAGGAGGTGGGGGCCCAGGCGAAACTGCTCGGTACCGGCAAGGTGCTGATCGTCACCGACCCGGTGCTCGACGCGCTCGGTATGGCGGGGCAGATCGTCGACCAGCTCGCCGGGGCCGGCGTCGACTCGGTGGTCTACACCGGGGCCGCGCCGAATCCGACGGATATCAACGTCCACGACGGGGTCGAGGTCTACCGGGAGAGCGGCTGCGACGGCCTGATCTCCCTCGGCGGAGGGAGCGCCCACGACTGTGCCAAGGGCATCGGGTTCGTCGTCGCCGGCGGTGGCCACATCCGTGACTACGAAGGGCTGGACCGCAGCACCGAACCCTTCCCGCCGTTCCTGGCGATCAACACGACCTCGGGGACGGCCAGCGAGATGACCCGGTTCTGCATCATCACCAACACCGACACCCGGGTGAAGATGGCGATCGTGGACTGGCGGTGCACCCCGCGGGTGTCCGTCAACGACCCGGTGCTCATGGCCGGCCAGCCTCCCGCCCTCACCGCGGCCACCGGGATGGATGCGCTGACCCACGCGATCGAGGCGTACGTGTCGACGATCGCCACGCCGATCACCGACTCCGCGGCCGTCGCCGCGATGGAACTCATCGCCCGGTACCTGAGCCCGGCCGTGGCCAACGGTACGGACATGGTCGCCCGCGACCGGATGGCCTACGCGGAGTTCCTCGCCGGGATGGCGTTCAACAACGCCAGTCTCGGCTACGTGCACGCGATGGCGCATCAGCTCGGCGGCCTGTACGACCTCCCGCACGGGGTGTGCAATGCGGTGCTCCTGCCGCATGTGTGCGAGTTCAATCTGATCGCCCGGCCGGAGCGGTTCGCCGAGATCGCCGTCCGGCTCGGCCAGGACATCACCGGCCTGGACACCGCCGGGGCCGGGCGCCGGGGGATCGAGGCCATCCGGGCGCTGTCCCGGTCCCTGGGTATCCCGGGCGGTCTCACCGAAATGGGGGTCCGGGAGGAGGACCTTGCGCTCATGGCCACGAATGCGATGAAGGACGCCTGCGCGCTGACCAACCCGCGTACCGCCACCCACGAGGAGATCGTCGAGGTGTTCCGGGCCGCCATGTGAGCCCGGTCTGCGGCCCGCCCGGGCCGGACCGGACCGGACCCTCACCCGAAGGCGACGCCGGTGAGGGTCTGGTTCACATGTCCCAGCCAGCTTTCCCCGTAGGTGTGGAACCCGGCTGTCGGGATACCCCGCAGGGCCCCGACGAAGGCATCCCCGGTCCGTTCCTCATCCATTTCCAGGCGCCGCAGGATGCAGTTGAACAGGACCGCGCCCCGTACCGTGCCGCCGAGTTCGGTCCGGACCCGGGCGACGGCCTCGCGGGTGGTCCGGACCCGGGCGACGGCCTCGCGGGTATCGGCGACGACATCTCCCGGGCACATCATCTCGACCTGCATCCCCGGTCGTAGCTGCGCGTAGAACCGGATCCCGTTGCCGACCCGGGTCTGCGGGCTGCGTACCCACGGCTGCCCGTCGATCATCAGACCGAGCGGGTTGCGCATCCACACGGAGGTGTCGAGGTCGGCCACCGGTACCCCGGCGGCCTCGGCGTAGGCCTCGGTCGCGGGGCGCCCGTCGATACTCGTGACGAGCCGCCCCTCGATATCGGCTGCGGTGATCCGCAGGGTCCGGCCGCTGGGGCGCAGCGAGCAGGTTTTCATCACCCGGTGCGGTACCGCCGGTTGCAGGAGCAGCAGGGCCACCCCGTGGTCGCTGACCGTCTCACCCACCGCCACCCAGGTTCGGGCGAAGGCGAGATCGTCCCCGGCCGAACCGCCGACGAAGTCGAGGAGCGGTGCGGCGTTCCCGAGCGTGTCGTTGACCACCTCTTCGGAGCCGTGCAACCCGTCGACGAGCAGCAGCCCCACGTACCGGTCCGGGTCGAGGTGGCGCAGCTGGGTGCCGATCCGTCGTTCGATGCGGTCGACGGCATTCTGGGTTCCCGCGGTCGGGTCGGTGGTGAGATCCCCGAGTTCGGCGACGGCGGTGCGGAGGACCCCCTCGGGGAAGGCGATCGCGCTGATCCCGCCGGTCCCGTTGACCTCGTCGGTGAACTCCCCGGCGGTGGAACAGCCGATCACCGCGGACGTCGGGAACGCCCGGGTGAGGGGGCCGGCGAGGTCGTCGGGGTCGTAGCCGGCGGAGGCGAAGTAGAGCAGGGCCACCGGGGGCTGGGGGCCCAGCTCGGACCGCAGTCGCGCGACCAGGTCCGGAACGGCCCGGCCGGCCGGACCTGTTGCGTGCCCGCGGACGATCGGTGGGGTCATCGCGTCATCGTCTCCGTGCTCGTTCCGGTGGGATGCGGGTGCGGGGCCGGCACCGGGGACGGGGAGAGTCCCATCCTGCCGGGTCACCGGGGCAGGGAGCGGGGTGAGTCCCGGTCCGGTCCGTCACCGCGGTTCCGGTACCGGCGCCACGGCCGGAGCCGTGACCGGCTCCCGTGCGGTGTCTCGGGCGCCGCCGGGGCCGGGCCCGGCGGGGGCCGGACCGCCGGGGCCGCGGGGACGACGTCCGGGACGGTGACCGCGTATCCCATGAGCAGCAGGCTTTCCACGACATGGGCGATCACCTGGGGGTCGGTGCGTTGGTCGGGGCGCGGTGCCCGCAAGTCGGCGCCGGTGCGCAGGCCGACCCGGGTGCACACCGCGTCGAAGGCGCGGTTCTGCTGCGGGAAGTGGCGGGCGCGTAGTTCGGCGAGGACGGTATCGAGGGATACCGGGGCGGGACCGCGGACGTCGGGCTGTCCGGCGGTGCCGGTGCCGGGGGGCGGCACCGGCCGGGAGACGGCACCCCGTTCCAGTTGGGGTTGCAGCCACAGGGTGTAGGCGACCCATCCCGAACTCAACTCGGAGGTCCATCCAGCAGGTAGCGTCGAACGGACCGACCGGAGCAGGGCGTGGCCGAGACCGGGATAGGCCGCATCGGGGAACCCGCGGGCCCGGTGGTCGGCGCCGAAGGCCCGGACCGCGGCCTCCACCCCCGTCACCTCATCGTCGCTGAGCGCCGCCCAGAGCACGACATGCGCCAGCGCCGCAGACAGCTGCCCGCCGGTGGCCAGGTGGGGCAGGCCGCTCTCGGGGGCGAGCGCGCACAGCTGCTGGTGGAAGGCTCCGGCGAAGTGCGGTTCGACGACGAGCAGTCGCTGGCAGGAGAACTGGACGAGGCGGGCCGAGGTGGGCGACGGTCGGAGAACGGAATCCGACGGTGTGGCGGGCAGGCCTGACGGCCAGGTCATCGAGGACACATGTCACCTCGGGGCGTCCGCACTCGATGCGGGGCGGCTCCTCCGGTCCGCGTGACGGATCGGGGCGCTGCCCCCGCAGCGCTGGGACGGACGGTCGTCCGTCGGCCGGTCCGGGTGGATCGGCCGACTCGATCTTCTACCTCGGCGCCGCACGGTTCCAAGTCGGATCCGTCACATCCGCTGCGGACACCGGTCTGGCCGGCACCCACCGGAGCAGGTATACCTGGTGGGGTAGGAGTGAGCCGTCCAATGTGGGGCAGCCGGTGACCGGAACAGCCGACCCACCGTCCGGTCCGGTGCGGCCCGGGTGGGGCGGACGGTCTCGCCCGGCCCGGGCCCGGCAGCGTTCGGTGGTCGCCGGGTCGTGGCGGCGCAGTGAGGCCCGCGCCGTCCGCCGGGACCGCGCCGCCTAGCCGGAGGTAGGTCCGGCTGATCACCTCGAC
>JARRQM010000190.1:0-4484 GCA_037381765.1 Kineosporiaceae bacterium | reverse complement strand
AACACCTTCGACAACAAGATCATCTTGCCGCCGATACTCGCCTCCTTCTCCACCACAAGCACCTGATAGCCCATATCCCCGAGCTTCAGCGCCGACTCCATACCAGCAATACCACTACCCACAATCAAGGCGTCGTACTTCACCGCAGCCTCCTTCATGCGAGGGCCAGTCGTGCTGGGCCGAGTCCGGCAAGTGCCTCGGAAAACTCTTCGACGTAGGAGACGAAGGACTCCGCGCACACCGAACAGATTGCCCCGAGCCTGACGCGCTGGGGTTCGAGACCCTGCGAAGTAAGGAGTTCTTGCCCCTCGGTCACGATGCGCGCCGAACGTTCTGCACAGTCCGGCAGGTAAGCGCACTCGACACCGTCGGAGGCGATAAAGACCCCGTCAAAGCCCGACGTGATCGCATGCAACAGCCAGCTCGGCCGAATTCCGCTGGTACACGGCAGGCTGATCGTCATCGCCGTCGGCGGATAGTGCATGTGCGCGCTTCCGGCCAGATCGATACCAGGATCAGAAATGTTGTTCGTGGAAAGGACCAGGATCTTCGGTGCACCGCCGGACAGCGCCGGGGTTCCCGCGCCCGACATCACTTCGACCTGCGCAGGTACAGCTTCCAGTAGCCCGCCTCCTCCAGCGAGCCCAGGTAGGCGTGGCCGGTCTTCTTCGCCCAGGCAGGCAGGTCACGGAGGGTGGCCCCGTCCGTGGCCAGGACCTCCATCACCAGCCCGACCCCGACCTGCGGCATCCCCTTCTTGGCGGCGAGGATCGGGCCCGGGCAGGACGTACCCCGAGCATCCACGACCTTGTCGACAGCCAGCGCGCGCAGGTCCTCAGCGGTGCTCTCCTGGAAAGACATCTCGTTATCTCCCTCAACGTTCGGGTAGTCTCATGACGGGTGACAGAAATTGAGGCATGACGAAGTCGCGTTGTCGTGACAATGGCGCCGCCCGACATTTCTGACGAGCGGGAACAGTGCTCCGAGCCAAACTGGTCGACAACGAAGCACACGTTCACAAGCCGCACCGCACAGGTTCACGAGCGACTTTCCTGTTTCGGTCCGCGAAGCTTCCAGCCCGCGAAGTCCGGGGAGCAAGAGTCCTTGCTGATGTGGCAAGGTAGAAAACGTGACCGACGAACTTCTTCACGTCCTGACTACCGTCGGTACCCGACTGCGCGCTCTACGCAAGAAACGTGGAGCCACACTCGGGCAGCTCGCCGACGAGACCGGGATCTCCGAGAGCACGCTGTCGCGGCTGGAATCCGGGGGGAGACGCCCCACCCTCGAACTGCTCCTCCCGCTCGCCCGGTTCTACCGGGTCCCCCTGGACGAACTCGTCGGCGCCCCGCCCACCGGGGACCCCCGGGTTTACCCGAGACCGGTGCAACGCAACGGCGTCGCCCGGGTCCAACTCACCCCGAAGACCGGCGACCACAGCGCCTTCAAGCAGATCCTTCCCCCCGACCCCGAACTGCTCCGCCGCCGCGACCAGTGCGCCCACCCCGGCTACGAGTGGGTGTACGTACTCTCCGGCAGACTGCGGATCGCCCTCGCCGACCAGGATCACCTCCTCGGCCCCGGCGAGGCCGCCGAATTCGATACCCGGCTCCCGCACGGCTACGCCAATGCCGGGGAGGCCCCCCTGGAACTCCTGGTCATCTTCCGTGACCGCGACGTCCGGATCCCCCTGCGGGTCCGCACGGTGACCCGGGGGGCGACACCCGTCCCGTGCCTCCCCACCGATTGAGCACCGCCCGGTAGCGATCCCCGCCCCGTCCACGCCGCCCGGCGGACGGACCCCCACCCCAGGTACTGACCGAACGGCCAGTACCTGACCGATCGGTTGACAACTGTCCGATCGGTCAGTGAAACTGCTCCGCATGCCGCGACGCACAGGTCAGGACACGAAACAGGAGATCCTCCGCGCCGCCGCCACCCTGTTCCGCACACACGGGTACCGCGGCGCCTCCCTCGCCGACATCGCCCGCGCCGTCGGCTACTCCAAGGCCTCCGTGCTCTACCACTTCCCCACCAAAGAAGTCCTGCTCCGCACCCTGATCAAACCGGCCATCGACGACTTCGAAGCCCTGCTCGACCGGCTCACCCCGCTCCCCCCGGCCCAAGCCCGCCAGGCCGTCGCCGTAGGCCTCGCCGACCTCACCTTCACGCACGGAGACACCGCCGCCGTCCTCAACGCCATCGGACCGGCCCTGAGCAGCGACCCCGCACTCGAATTCCTCGACCACGAACACCTACACAACCGGTTCCTCCGGCTCGTCGCCGGCCCGAACCCCGACCCCGGTGCCGAAGTCGCCATCGAAGTGGCCCTCGCCGGCGGGCTCGCCGCCCGCGTCGAATACGCCCACCTGCCCGACGACCAACTGCACGCCGCCCTGGTCACCGTCCTCACCCGGGTACTCGACCTCCCCGACCCTGCTTCCCCCGCCCCACCCGACCCTGCTTCCCCCGCCCCACCCGGCCCTGCCTGAATCCAGCGAACACGCACGAACCGACCGAACCGATCAAGACACCAGACCGCTTGTCCGACGTCCATGACGTCACGTTCCTTCCCGAGGAGCCCACCCCATGGCCTCGTTCCTGCACGCCCTCGGCCGCGCCTCCTTCCGGCGCCGCTGGCTCGTCCTCGCCCTGTGGACGGTCCTCCTCGCCGGCCTCGGCGCAGCCGCCGCCGCCTGGTCCGGCCCAGCGAGCACGAAACTGTCCATCCCGGGTACCGAGGCCCAGCAGGCGATGGACGCCCTCGCCACCGAATTCCCCGCCGCCACCGGCGGAAGCGGCAACATCGTCGTCGAGGATCCCGTCCCCGGCGCGCTCACCACCGAGACCGGGCAGCAGACGCTCGCCGCACTCCAGGCAGAAGCCGAGCAACTACCCGAGGTCGCCGCGGTACTCGGCCCGGAACAGACCGGCGAGATCTCCCGGAACGGCACCATCGCCGTCCTCCGGGTCCAGTTCACCAAACCGGTGGACGAACTCGACCCGGCCACCAAAGATGCCTTCGAGACCGTGGGGGCCGGGCTGGTCCGGGACGGCCTCACCATCGCCCACGGCGGTGACATCGCCACCGGTGAACCCGATGTCGGCTCCACCGAAGGAATCGGCGTGCTGATCGCCACCGCCGTTCTGGCGATCACCCTCGGCTCGCTGGTCGCCGCCGGCATGACCCTGCTCACCGCGCTCATCGGGGTCGCCGCGGGAATGTTCGGGATCATCGCCCTGTCCGGGATCGTCCCGCTCAACGCGACGACCCCGATCCTCGCCCTGATGCTCGGACTCGCCGTCGGCATCGACTACTCGCTGTTCATCACCTCCCGCTACCGGCACAACCTCCTGGAGGGGATGGCCGGTGATGAAGCCGCGGGCCGGGCCGTGGGGACGGCCGGATCCGCCGTCGTGTTCGCCGGAAGCACCGTGATCATCGCACTCGCCGGACTGTCGGTCGTCGGAATCGACTTCCTCACGAAAATGGGGCTCGCCGCCGCCTTCACTGTCGCGGTCGCCGTCGTCGTCTCCCTGACCCTGTCCCCCGCCCTGCTCTCCCTCGCCGGCCGGAAGGCCCTGCCGCGGGCGCTGCGTACCGACGAGGCCGCCCGCCGGGCCCTGGACGCCGAGGAATCCCCCCGCCTACTCGGCCACCGTTGGGCCGAATTCGTCACCCATCACCGGATCCTCGCCATCGTCTCCGTCCTCGCCGTGCTCGGAACCGCAGCCGTCCCGGCACTGTCCATGCAGACGGCCCTCACCGACCCCGGGCACAGCGCGGACGGCGCACCCGACCGGGTCACCTTCGACCTCATCACCAAGGGATTCGGCGTGGGCAGCAACGGCCCGCTGCTGGTCACCGTGCGCGCCGACGACCCGGCCGACCTGCCCGCCCGCACCGCGGCCGTCACCGCCGAACTCACCTCGACCGAGGGCGTCGCCGCCGTGTCACCGCCGCAGACCAGCCCCGGCGGACAGCTCAGCCTGCTCACCGTCATTCCGACCACCGGTCCCTCCGACGACGCCACCGCCGAACTCGTCGACACGATCCGGCAGCGAGCCAGCTCCGGGACCGGAGCCACGGTCCAGGTCACCGGGTTCACCGCGATCGGGATCGACATCTCCGACAAGCTCGCCGCCGCGATGCCGCGCTACCTGCTCCTCGTCGTCGGGCTGTCCTTCATCCTGCTCATCGTCGTGTTCCGGTCGATCCTCGTCCCGCTCAAGGCAACCCTCGGGTTCCTGCTCACGATCGCCGCGACCTTCGGACTCACCGTCGCCGTCTTCCAGTGGGGTTGGCTCGCCGACACGGTCGGGCTTGACGTCCCCGGCCCGTTGATGAGCTTCCTGCCCATCCTGATGATCGGAATCCTGTTCGGACTCGCCATGGACTACGAGGTCTTCCTGGTCTCCCGGATGCGCGAGGACTTCGTCCACGGGGCCTCGGCCCGGGAAGCCACCGTCTCCGGGTTCGGCCA
>JARRQM010000189.1:0-4485 GCA_037381765.1 Kineosporiaceae bacterium | reverse complement strand
GTCTGTTCGGAATGCCATACCTGCGTCGATGTCTGTCCCGCGGACGCCATCCATCTCGACGCCCAGGAGGAGAAGGTCACCGCCGACGTCGGTACGGTCATCGTCTCCACCGGGTTCAAGCTGTTCCCCGCCGACGCCAAACCGCAGTACGGGTACGAGCGGTACGCCAACGTCATCGACGGAATGCAGTTGGACCGGCTGCTCGCCCCGACCCGGCCCTACAACACGGTGCTGCGGCCCAGCGACAGCAAGGTCCCCGACCGCATCGCCTACGTGATGTGCACCGGTTCCCGGGACCTCACCGTCGGCAACCCGCTGTGCTCGAAGATCTGCTGCATGTACTCGATCAAGCAGAACCAGCTGATCATGGGCGCCTTGCCGCTCGCCGACGTCACCGTGCACTACATCGACATCCGGGCCGTCGGGAAAGGCTACGACGAGTTCTTCGCCCAGGCCGCGGCGATGGGCACGGAGTTCGTCAAGGGCCGGGTCGCCGACATCCGGGAGAAGGACAACGGCGACCTCATCCTCACCTACGAGGACATCGAGAACGGCGGCGGGAAGGTCGAGGCCGAATACGACCTCGTCGTCCTCGCCGTCGGCATCCAACCCACCACCGACCCGCAGAAACTGTTCCTCAACGAGGTCCTCGCCTCCGACGAACACCTCTACGTGGCCGAGACGGATGAGGACCGGGACCCCGGACGGACCAGTATCCCGGGCGTGTTCGCCGCCGGGGCCGTCACCGGCGCCAAGGACATCCCCGAGTCCATCCTGCACGCGGGTGCGGCTGTCGCCCAGGCCGCGGCGCATCTGGAACGTGCCGGGACGACCGCCCCGGCACCGGCATCGAACACGGCAGGAGTCCCGGCATGAGCAAGCGCAGGATCGGGGTCTATGTCTGCCACTGCGGCGGCAACATCTCCGACTACGTCGACGTCGGCTCGGTGGTCGAACAGATCAGTGACTCCGATGAGGTCGTCGTCGCCCGTGAGGCGATGTTCACCTGCTCCGACGCCACCCAGCAGGAGATCGCCGAGGACATCCGGGAGCAGAACCTCGACGGGCTCGTCGTCGCCTCCTGCTCACCGAAACTGCACACCTTCACCTTCCGGGGGGTGGCCCGCCGTGCCGGACTGAACCCGTACCAGTACACCCAGGTGAACCTGCGCGAGCAATGCTCCTGGGCGCACACCGACGACAAGCCGGGCGCCACCCGCAAGGCCGTCCGCCTGGTCCGGGCCGGGATCAACCGCACCGCACTCACCACCGCACTGGAACCCGCCGTCGTCGACACCCTGCCCAAAGGGCTCGTCATCGGCGGCGGGGTGGCCGGGATGCGGGCCGCCCTCGGCCTCGCCGACATCGGCCTGCACGCCTACCTCGTCGAACGCACCGGAACCCTCGGCGGGTGGGTGGCCGACCTCGACCGGATGTACCCGCACGACCGGCGGGGCGACGCCCTCGCCGCCGAACTGGAGCAGGCGGTCCGGGCCCGCAGCGACATCACCGTACTCACCCACGCCGAGGTCGTCGCCAAGGCCGGGAGCTTCGGCAACTACCGGGTCGACATCGCGGTCACCGGCGACGGGGGCCGTCCGGAGAATGTCCAGGTCGAGGTCGGGTCGATCATCGTCGCCACCGGGGTGGACACGTACACCCCGACCGACGGGGAGTACGGCTACGGCATCGACGGGGTGGTCACCCTGCCGGAGTTCCAGCGCCTGGTCTCCGCCGGAGTGCCGCTGACCCACCAGGGACGCCCGATCCACGACATCGCCTACATCTACTGCGTCGGCAGCCGCACCGAAGGCCAGGGCGAGACCACCGGGCCGCACCGGAGCAACCCCGACTGCTCCCGCTACTGCTGCACCGCAACCCTGAACGCCGCACTGTCGGTTTCGGCCGCGGTGACCGACGCCGGTGGTGCCCCGGTCCGGCAGTACCACCTCTACCGGGACATGCGCGCCTACGGGAAGTACGAACTGCTCTACGGCAAGGCCCGGGCCGAAGGCTCGGTCTTCGTCAAGGTCCCCGACGGAGAACCGCCCGAAGTCCGCCGCGCGGAAGGGGGCGGGTTGGCTGTCACGACGAAGGACGCCCTGGCCCCGGGACGGGACATCACCCTCCCCGTCGACCTCGTCGTCCTGGTCACCGGGATGGTCCCGCGGGAGAACGACACGCTCATCCAGGCCCTCAAACTCCCGGTCGGCACGGACGGGTTCCTGCACGAGATCCATCCCAAGCTGCGTCCCGTGGAGACCGTCGTCGACGGTGTCTACATCTGCGGCGGCTGCCAGAGCCCGAAAACCTCCGCGGAGAGCGTCACCTCGGCCCTCGCCGCGGTCACCCAGAGTGCGGCGATCCTGAAACGGGGCACCGCCGAACTCGACCCGATGGTCGCCACGGTCCGCGCCGAGGCCTGCACCTGGTGCGGCACGTGCGTGGACGCCTGCCCCTACGACGCGGTGCTCAAGGTGGCCGCCGAGTCCGGGGACGGTGAGGTGGCCCGGATCGACCCGACCGGCTGCAAGGGCTGCGGCGGCTGTGTCCCGGTCTGCCCCGAGGACGCCATCGACCTCCAGGGCTACACCGATGCTCAGGTCATGTCCATGATCGACGGAATGCTCAAGGAGCCGGTGCGATGACCGAGACGAGTGCCACGGTTCAGGCCAGGGTGGGCCCGGGGTCCCGGCGGGCGCCGTCACCGGCGGGTACCGGCCCGACCTCACAGGGCGGTCCGCCCCCGCTGCGGGACGTCCGCGAGGTGATCCGTGACGAACACGTGATGCGCCCGCGGATCCTCGCCGCCGTCGCCGACGGCCCGCGCACCGTGCCGCAGATCGCCGAGGTGATCGGGCAGCCCGAGTCCGAGGTCGTCTACTGGGTGATGGGTATGCGCAAGTACGGCCACCTCATGGAGGTCAAACCCGACGACGACGAGGAGGACGACGGCTTCTTCCGGTACCGGGCGATCGAACAGGAGGGAGAGGACTGATGAGTACCGTCACCCCGGTCGGCGGGATCGACCGTGACCTGGTCGACGCCATCTCCGCAGATGCCGCCTTCGACGCCACCGTCTGCGTGAACTGCGGCGTGTGCACCGCCGTCTGCCCGCTCGGGCTGGAGGCACTACCCCGCAAGGTCTTCCACTACGCGGCCCTCGGCATGCGCGACGCGGTGCTGGAACACACCGAGGAGGTGTACTCCTGCCTGCTCTGCCGGATGTGTGAGGTGTCCTGCCCGGCGGGGGTGAGCATCACCGCGAACGTCAGGGCCTTGCGGCACTACCTCAACCACACCGAGTTCGGGCTGTAGGAGGCCGGAGATGTCCCCCAGCACGGCACCGGCCACGACCGCACCGGCGATCCCGCCCGGCGACGTCGTCGGCATGCTCACCGACAACCTCCGGTTACGGGGCAGCGTCGTCCCGCTCGGCCGGGCCGCGAGCAGCGGCTGGGCCCGGGCACTGGACCTGCCCCGCGGCGGCCCGCAGGTGCTCTACACCGGGCAGATGTACCAGCTCATGCCCTACCTGGAGACCCTGTCCCAGGCCCGGGCGAAGATCGCCGATTCGCCGCTGGCCCGGATGTCCGGCCTCGGCCGCCGGATCAACCGGTTCGTCAACGTCACCGCCTTCCTCGGCCGCCCGTCCCGCACCGAACGTGACCGGGTCGACCGGATCCTCACCGACATCACCGCCGTACTCCGCGCCGCCGGGGTCACCCCGGGCTATCTGTACGAGGATGACCTCTACACCGGGGCGCTCGTGTACGACTACGGTGAGGACGAGGTGGTGCGCACCCAGGGCCTGCGGATCCTCACCAACCTGCGCGCGGCCGGGGTCGAGGAGATCATCACCGTCGACCCGCACACGACGCACATGATGCGCAGCGTCTTCCCGTCGATGATCCACGGCTTCGACGTCCGGGTACGCAACTACCTCGACGTGCTCGCCGAATCCGCCCCGCCCGCGCGCCGCACCCTCGACGAGACCGCGGTCATCCACGACTCGTGTCTGTTCGCCCGGGCCGAGAACGTCATCGAGGCGCCCCGGGAACTGCTCCGCGGCAGTGGGGTCAACCTTCCCGAGGCCGACCGGTCCGGTTCCCTCACCTGGTGCTGCGGCGGGCCGGCGGAATCCCTCTACCCCGAGCGGGCCGCTGCCAACGCCCGGATCCGGGTGGAGCAGCTGCGCGAGGTGGCCGGTACGGCCGTGACCATGTGCCCGGTCTGCCTGATCAACCTCAGCAAGGCGGCCGACGGCGGGCTGCACCTGGAGGACGTCTCGCACTACCTACGACGCGCGTACGACGACTGATCGCGCGGTGCCGCGCGTGCTGACAACGCATCGCGCGGCGACGCGCGTGCTGACAGCGGTGGCACACGCATCGACCACGGATCGCGCGGCCACGCGCGTACGGCCACGGATCGCGCGACCGGCCGTTCCGCCGGCGGCGGACGGCACCGCCGACGGGGCGGCCG
>JARRQM010000188.1:2734-8386 GCA_037381765.1 Kineosporiaceae bacterium | reverse complement strand
GAACCGCCGAGCAGTTCCGCCCACTCCTGGCCGGCCCCGGTCGCGGACTCGGCCACCGCCGCGGCGAGCGCCGCACCCTCCGCGCGCGCGGCAGCGGGGTCGAGGCCGGCGGTCCGGGCCACATCGACGAGCTCGTCCAGCGCGACGACCAGAGTGGGGCCGCTCACCGCGGGCCCCCCGGCCCCGGCACCGGGCCGGAACCGTCGGGGCCGGGCAACGGCCCCGCGCCGGAGGCCGGGTCGAGGTCGAGGGAGGAGCCGCCGAACTTCTCGGCGAGGAACCGGCCATGCGCGATCACCGCGTCCGCATCCTCCTGGCAGGCCGCCTCGAAGATCTTGTCCAGTTCCCGGGAGAGCAGGTCGAGCTGGTCGACCGTATCCATGAGCACGGTCTTCCCGCCCCGGGCCGGACTGTGATCCGCATAGGACCGGGGCAGGCGCAGGTACCCGCCGAGGATCTCCGGCAGGTAACTGGTCACCGCGGCCTTGACCGAATGCACATTCCGGTTGCCGCCGCCGAGCTGATCCAGCCGCGGGATGGTGTCCCGTAGCGTCTCGACGATCCGGTCGGAGCGCGACTGCACCATCCCCGGCACCTTGCCGCGGATCTGCGGACCGATCGCGTCGAGCGCGGCCAGCAGCTCCGGCCCGGTGGGCACGTGCGGGAGCACGACCTCCGGCTCCCGCTCACGGCGCCCCCCGAACATCCCGAGGACCCTGTCCCACCAGGACACGCCTGCCCTTCCCTTCCCCGTGGCCGCCATCCGGCCGCCGCGGACACTCCTTGCCGGACGTCCTGGTCAGAGCTGGCCGAGGTCCAGGGACCCCGCCGACACCTGCGGGTTCTGCCGGTTCGCCCGGTCGAGGTAGTCCTTCGACTTGACCACCTCGCCCTCCAGGGTGCCGATGGTCGCCGCCATGTTGTCGAGGGCCTGCACCTTGAACGTGTCGATGGCGTCCATCGTCGCGTAGATGTTCTGGAAGGCCGCCTGCAACTGGGGCAGACCGATCGTCGCATTCGCCGCCTGCTGCTGGATCTGCACCGAGTTGTCCCGCAGCATCTGCGAGGTCGCCTCGATGAGATTCGACGTCGTCGTGTTCAACGCGGTGATCTGGTCGAGTACGAGTTTCTGGTTGTTCAACGCCTGCGCGACGATCACCGCGGTACGCAATGCCGACACCGTCGTCGTCGTCGCCCGGTCGACACCCTTGACGAGTTCCAGGTTGTTCTTGATCACGATGTCGATGGCGAGGTAGTTCTGGATCGACACGGCCAGCTGGGTGAGCAAGTCCTGGTGCTTCTGCCGGATGTAGAAGAGCACATCCTGGCGTAGTGCCTTGGCCGCCTCCGGGTCCGTCGCGTCGAGTTCGGCGGCCTTCGCGGCCAGCCGGGAGTCGAGCCGCTCGGCGATGTAGACGTACTGGTTCAGCCGTCCCATCGTCTCCCAGAGCAGCTGCTTCTCCTGGTTCAGCGCGGCATTGTCCTTGCGCAGCTCGTCCTGGCCGTCGTAGAGGGCGTGGATCACCGCGTCCAGATGGGCCTGGGAACTCTGGTACTTGCGGAAATAGTCGGTGAGCTTGTCCCCGAAGGGGAGCTTGCCGAAGATCTTCCGCGACCCCTGGGCACCTTTCGGGTCGAGGTCCTCAACCGTCCGGCGGAGCTCCAGCAGGGTCTTGCCGACCTTGGACCCCTCGGACAGCTGCCCGGACTGCAACGCCTTCACCGGGGTGCGCAGCAGCCGGTTCGACGTCTCGGCGGCGCGGCGGATCTCCGCATCCCCCATGGTGCGCACGTCGTCGGCCTTCGCCGCGAACTCCGGGGAGTTCGGCTTGGCCGCTTCCAGCGACGTGAGGTAATCCTCGACCTTGGAGTCCAGTCCCGGGACCATCGCCGGATCGACCGCCGGCGCCATCTTCGGCGCCTGCGTCGAGGCGACCGCCTGCACGGGTTCCGGCGGTGACAGGGTGAGCGCGGACTCGGCCGGAGCCGGTGGAGTCAGGGGCGTGGGCTCGGTCATGACGGTCCTCGGTGTCCCTTCTGCGCGTGTCCCGTCCCCGCCGCGGTGACGGCGACCCGAACGGCGTTCCGCCAATGTACGCGGTTCCCTCCCGGACCGGACCGGCCCCGTGGCGATCCGGAGGGTTCCCGCCCCGAACCGGACCGGGACACCCCGGGAACCCCGACCGGAGCCGTCGGACGGACCGCCACCCGCAGCGCCGAACGGCTCCCGGGGCAGGCCCCAGCCGGGTTCCCGGACAGGCCGGTCAACCGACCGGGACGAGCCGGGTGGTCACGGCCAGGGCGAGCGCGAGGGCCGCTGACATCGCCACGTCGAACTGCCGGGACCGGACGAGTAGCCCGAGGCAGAACCGGGCGGGAAGGAAGGCCCGCAACGCGGCGGCGAACCCGAGCGCCGCCGCAAGGGTGTACCCGCCGGCCCGGAAGCCGACGGCGACGGAGACCGGGACCGACGCCCCGGCCACGAGCAGGACGAGGACGAAGGCGACCCGCCGGGACGGCGGAACCTCCCAGTTGATCACCGTGGTCACCCGTTCCCTGTCCGGGGCCGCTGCCCGGCCGGTCCTCCGGCCGCGCGCCGTCCGTGCCTGTTCACCATCCGCGCCCGTCGACCCAGCCGCCGGAACCTGTCGGCCGCCCGGACCTCTCCCCGCGCGCCGATACCGGCGCACCCTGCCGTCCGCACCGCCCGGTCAGTGCGCGAAGTGCCGCGCCCCGGTGAGGTACATGGTGATCCCGGCCGCCGCCGCGGCCGCGACGACCTCGTCATCCCGGATCGACCCACCGGGCTGGACGATGGCCCGCACCCCGGCCGCAGCGAGTACGTCAATGTTGTCGGGGAACGGGAAGAACGCGTCCGAGGCGGCGACCGAGCCGCGGGCCCGCTCGTCCCCCGCCCGCTCCACTGCGAGCCGGCAGGAGTCGACCCGGTTCACCTGCCCCATCCCGACACCGACGCTCGCCCCGTCCCGAGCGAGAAGGATCGCGTTCGACTTCACCGCGCGGACCGCCCGCCAGGCGAAAGCGAGATCGACGAGCGTCCGCTCATCCGCGGCCGGACCGCAAGCCAGACGCCAGCTTTCCGGGTCGTCCCCGGGTGCGTCGATCCGGTCCCGGACCTGGACCAGCAGGCCGCCGCTGATCGGCCGGGTCTCGGCGGCGTCCGGGCCGTCACCGGCCGGGACCCGGAGCAACCGGACGTTCTTCTTCCGGGTGAGTATCTCCCGTGCCTCCGGGGTGAACTCGGGTGCGGCGACGACCTCGGTGAATACCTCGGCGATCTGCCCGGCGGTGGTCACGTCGAGGGTGCCGTTGACCGCGACGACCCCGCCGTAGGCGGACACCGGATCGCAGGCGAGCGCCCGACGGTGGGCCTCGGCGAGGTCGGCCCCGACGGCGATACCGCACGGGTTCGCATGTTTGATGATCGCGACGGTGGGGACGGTGCCGTGGTCGTGGGCGGCCCGCCAGGCGGCGTCGGTATCGGTGTAGTTGTTGTACGACATCTCCTTGCCGTGCAGCTGCTCGGCATGGGCGAGACCGGGACGCCAGTGCCGGTACAGGGCCGCCGGCTGATGCGGGTTCTCCCCGTAGCGGAGCACGGCGGCGCGCTCCCAGTCGGCGCCGATCCACGCGGGGAACCCCGCGCCGTCCCCGGCCGGGGCGTACGCCCCGGCCATCCACGAGGCCACGGCGATGTCGTAACTCGCGGTGTGCGCGAAGGCCGCGGCGGCCAGCCGGCGGCGCTCGGCGAGGGTGAACCCGCCACCGCTCACCGCGGCGAGCACCTCGGGGTAGCGGCCCGGCTCGACCACGACGGTGACACTCGGATGGTTCTTCGCCGCAGCCCGCACCAGGGCGGGACCGCCGATGTCGATCTGCTCGACACAGGCGTCCGGGGTCGCGCCGGAAGCCACGGTCTCCCGGAACGGGTAGAGGTTGACGACGACCAGGTCGAACGCCTCGATGTCGAGGTCGACCAACTGCGCCACATGTTCCGGGGACCGCCGGTCGGCGAGGATCCCCGCGTGCACGGCCGGATGCAGGGTCTTCACCCGGCCGTCCAGGCACTCGGGAAAACCGGTGACGTCCTCGACGGGGGTGACCGGGATCCCGGCGTCGGCGATCCGGGCCGCCGTCGACCCGGTCGACACGAGGGCGACCCCGGCCGCGTGCAGACCCGCAGCGAGGTCTTCCAGGCCGGTCTTGTCATAGACAGAGACCAGGGCACGCCGGACGGGCAGGCGGTTGTCGGCAGGCTGCTCGCTCACGGCGCGACCCTACCGGCCCGGCCGCCGGTTCCCGCCCCCGGCCATCAGGGCAGTCGTGGTGAAGATGCTCATTCCCCGGTCCAGCTCGCCGTAGTGCCTCCCGAAGGTCCGGTTGTCCGTCGTGGTGTACCAGTTCTGGTCCGGGACCGCCCGCCCGGCCTCGGCCAGCTGGGCGAACGCCCACGTCCAGCGCTGCTGGTAGCCGAGGGCCACCGCGTACGGCAGGTACGGTCCGAACCGGGCCTCACCGCCGTCGACGACCAGCCGGTCCGCCTCGACCGTGGCGAGGTACCTGCCGAAGGCCTGGCCGCCCGCGCGGACGGCGCTCCCGGCGGCGGTCCGGCCGGGCACCCGCCACATGAGGACGGCCGACGGCAGCATCCCGGCGAAGGCCGCGAGACCGACCAGCCCGGCGTGCGTGGTCACCACGAGCATCATGGCCAGTATCCCGGCCGCGATCACCCCGACGGACACCCCGGCACGGCACCGCAACCGGGACTCGGACGGGTTCCCGCGGAACCAGCCACGGTCCGCGACATCCTGTTCCAGTAGGGCCTTCACCTGCTGGAACTGGAGCAGGAAGTGCTGTTTCAGGGAGGAAAGCAGGACGGTGTCCTGTCCCTCGGGCAGCAGATGCTCGTACAGGACCCGTTCGTACTCGCGTAGCTGGTCGACCGGAGCCGGGGTCAGGCGGACCAGCCGCCAGTCCGTCGACGGACCGCCGATGTCCGGACGCACCTCCTCGATCCGGAGGAACTCCCGGACCGCGAGGTCGACGATGGTCGCGGTGATGTGCAGCGGCGTGGCTCGGCCGAGCAGGACGGTGCCGAGTTCCCCGGGACGGACGCCGTCCGGCGGGGCCGGGGCGACTTCCCCGTTCCCCTGCCGGGCCCCGTCATCCCGGCCCCGCCGCCACACCATCCCGGTCACCCCGCCACCCAGCAGGAGCAGGACCGCGAACATGCCGCCGACAGTGGCGGGGGTGACCTCCAGCGCCGTCCGCAACGACCAGCGCTCGACGAGGACAGGTGGCCGGGCGTACGGGAGCGCCCCGGCCGGGAGCACGACCTCCACGGTGGCCCCCGTGCCCGGGGCCAGCGGCCCCGCTTCGAACACCGCGGCACCGGCCTGCGTCGAGGCCGGGCAGGTGCGGGTGCTCCCCGGCGGGCCCTGGAAGCAGGCGGCGCGGGTGATCGGTGCGTCGACCTCCACCCGGGAGGTCACCGTGCCGATCGGGACGTCCCACTCGCTCCCGACGATGTCCCAGCGCACCTCCTGCCGGTCCGGCAAGGTGGTCACCGCCCCGGCGACGTCGTAGTCGATCAGGTAGGTCTGCTCACCCGTCACGGTGCGGTCCGGATCC
>JARRQM010000188.1:0-2718 GCA_037381765.1 Kineosporiaceae bacterium | reverse complement strand
ACTCACCGAGATGGACGAGAGCGGGTACAGCCGGTCGTTGACGTCGTCGTAACGTTCCCGGACCGGGATGGTCCGGGTGATCCCGTGCCGGTCGGTGTCACCGAAGTCGTAGACGATCCGTTCCCGGACGTGCAGGGAGCCGTTCCCGTGCACGGTCACGGTGATGTCGTAGGCGGTGACCCGTTCCTCCGCCGCACCGGACACCGCAGCCGGGGGCAGGGCGGCAGCCAGCTCCGCGGACCGGGCCGCACCCGGTACCGCCTCCCGGGGGGAGGCCCCGGCTGGTGCCGCCGGGCCGACCGTGACGATCGCCGCCCCCAGTGCCAGCGTGCCGAGCGCCGAAAAGACCACCTTTTGTCCCCGCATGGCGGCCACCCTAGACACCGGACGACGGCCCGACCCCGGGCCGCACCGCACCGGTGGGGTCTCCCCACACCTCGCCCGGACACCCCCGGACACCCCCGAACACCCCCGGGCACGCTGGTGGGCACGGTGACCATCGTGCCCGCGCCGAGGGGACGCAGCTGCGCACCGTGGCCACTCCGGGATGTCACGGACACGGCAGGGTGCCGCGGCGGCGCGGGTCCGGGGGCGCTGCGGGAGCGGGGCTCCGGGGGTACCGCGGAGCGGGGGGAGGTTCGGGGTCAGCCCAGGCGTACGTGGCGACCGTGGACCTGCCACCCGCCGGTGGCCATCCGGGTCGTCACCTCGACGAGGAGGCGCCGCTCGACGACCTTGATCCGCTCGTGCAGGGTTTCCTCGGAGTCCTCGTCGGCGACCGGGACCGCCTCCTGGGCGAGTACCGGGCCGGTATCCGTCCCGGAGTCGATGAGGATCACCGTCGTCCCGGTGACCTTCACCCCGTAGGTGAGCGCGTCACGTACCGCGTGGGCCCCGGGGAAGGCGGGGAGCAGGGCCGGGTGCGTGTTCACCGTTCGCCCGCCGTACCGGTCCAGGTACGGCTCGCCGAGCAGCCGCATGAACCCGGCGAGTACGACGAGATCGGGACTGAACACATCGACGGCCCGGGCTACGGCGACATCCCAGGTGGCCCGGTCGGGGAAGTCCGCCGGCCGGACCACGGCCGTGGGGATCCCGGCCGTACGCGCCCGGTCCAGCCCGTAGGCGTCGTCGCGGTCGGCGATCACCCCGGCCACGGTGAAGGCAGGGTCCGGGCCCCGGGTCGCGTCGAGCAGCGCCTGGAGCAACGTGCCGGACCCGGACACGAGGACGACCAGGCGGAACGCCCGGCCCGGGGAGGCGGGGGTGGTCACGGCAGAGACGATAGCGACCCGGCACGGTGTCCCCCGGGCCCCCGTCCGAGCCGCCCCCGCCGGGTCACTCCGCCGGGTCCTCGGGGAACCGGACCCGCAGGTACGCGACCGCGGCCACGATGGCGGACCGGGCGAGCCAGGCGAGCACGCCCCCGACGAGCACTTCGGCGGCGAAGACCGCCCCGAGCAGGACCGGTTGCGGGCCGGTGACGGAGAGGCGTCCGGGGCCGACCGGACCGGAGGCGAACCAGCCGAGGACGGCGAGACCGGCCCCCGCCATCCCGGCCACGGGGAACAGGTCCACCAGGGGGCGCCACCACCGTCCGCGGACCGGCACCGCCCGCCGGTTCAGCTGGGACTGCGCGGCCGCCCCGGCGAGCAGCGGGATGAGCAGCAGGGCCCGGGCGGCCGGTGGCAGCGGGCCGGCCGCGGGCAGGGCCCCGAGCACCGGCAGGGCCGGCAACGGAGCGAGGGATACCGCCCACGGGGTCACCGACGTCCCGATGCCGACGACGAAGCCGGGGCCGGCGAGTACCGCCGCCGCCCACACGACGAGGTCGGGGACGAGCACCAGCTGGGTGAGCCAGAGCAGGACGGCACCGACCCCGTCCGGGTGCAGGGCCCGGTGCACGGTGAGCACCCGGTCGCGTCCGTCGATGGCAACGACGAGAAAAGCGATCGTGCCGGCGATCAGTTGCAGCCCGACGGCGGCGAGGGCGGGTCGGACCGCCCCGCGGACCGGCCCGGGAAGCCGGCGGACCACGGCGATGACCGCAGCCCGGGGCCCCCCGAAACGGTAGGAGACGGCACCCCACGTCCCGGACACCAGGGACACCGCGGCGGTGGCGAGGACG
The DNA here is from genome assembly GCA_037381765.1 of Kineosporiaceae bacterium. GTDB lineage: Bacteria > Actinomycetota > Actinomycetes > Actinomycetales > Kineosporiaceae > JARRQM01. Next base: position 590 of record JARRQM010000188.1, on the reverse strand, counting down.
GCCTGGGGGATGACCGGGTCTCCGCGAGGACGGCGAGGATCCCGCAGAGGATGCTGTAGCCGGCGGCGAAGGCGACGAGGGCGCGCAGCGGTGGAAAGGCCGGACGGAGCCGGGTGGCGCCCGCGGCGATCCGGTCGGCGCGGGGGTCGAGGCCGCGGGCCAGCCGCCGCCCCGCGAACCCGCCGGCAGCGACCGGGACGGCGGTGAGCCCCAGCGGTGCGAGCCCGAGATGCCCTCCGGGGACGGCGATCCCCGCGTGGGGGGCGAGCAGCCACAGGTCGACGCCGATCTGCAGGGCCTGCCCCCAGTGTGTCTCCCCGGCCCCGGGCAACGCCCAGGCGATCACCACCGGCAGGCAGACCACGGCGAGGGAGGCGAGCACCGCTTGAGCGGCCGCCAGCCCCGCGACGACGGCGACCGGCGGTGGGGGGCCCGCATGCCGAACGGACTTCTGGCCCGCCCGGTGGGGGCCGAGGGTGGTGGTCATCGGGGTCATGGTCGCCCGGTACGCACCAGGACACGGGCAGGACGCGCCGGACCGGGGCGAAACGTGACGACCTGAGCGCCTCCTGCACGGAAACGCCGCGGGC
>JARRQM010000187.1:0-4505 GCA_037381765.1 Kineosporiaceae bacterium | reverse complement strand
TCGCCCCGCTCGCCGCCGGACCGTCGGCCGGTCCGGCGCTCAGGCAGCGCATTCCTTGCACACCGGCTGCCCGCCCACCTCCTTGGCCAGCTGGCTGCGATGGTGCACGAGGAAGCAGCGGGAACAGGTGAACTCGTCGGCCTGGCGGGGAAGCACCCGCACGGACAGTTCCTCATTGCTCAGGTCCGCGCCGGGCAGCTCGAATCCTTCGGCAGCCTCGGTCTCGTCCTCGTCGACGTTGCTGGAGGCCTTGTCGACGCGCCGGGCCTTGAGCTCCTCGATCGAGTCCTCGCCGAGCTCGTCATCCGTCTTTCGCGGTGCGTCGTAGTCGGTCGCCATGTAGGTCACGCTCCGGGTCAGGTACTGGTGGGTCGACCGGTACCGCGAACGGCACCGGTGTTGCGGTGTTCCTGTTGTTCAGGTGTTCCTCACCGAGGGCCGCGGTGGCGGCGCCCACGCGGGGACGCACCGGGGCCTCCGGCGACACCCCGGTACCGGGGCGGCGCCTCGGTAACGCACCGGCCGCTGATTTTGTGCCCAGCGGCGGAGGGATTGTGCACCACTCGCCGGATTCCTGCGAACCGACGCTCCGTCACATCCCCGTATCTCTCTGCGGTCACCGCTCACATCCGGGGCAGTTGGCCCCCGGGAACGGCCGGACACCGGCCCCGGTGACTGTCGCGGTCCCCGCCCGGTGGCCTAGGGTCGTCGCCAGAATGCCCTGAGTATCGACCGGAGGTGAGCGTGACCCAGTTCCGCAACGAGATCAGCAGCCGGATCGCCGCGGCCCTGCGCAGCCTGGACCAGGCCCGCGAGGACGGCGACGACTACCTGGTCGAGGTGCGCCTGGGTGAGCTGGAGGGGCTGGCCCGACTTGCCGCCGAACACGGCCTGCCCCTCGACGGCGCGGAAGAATCCCTGGCCAGACACGGTTTGAGCACACCGGGCCCGGGCGTTCCGCTCTCCGTCGACCTCCGCGCGTCGCAGCAGCGGGAACACGACGGCAGCGGTTCCGGACCGATCGGACGATGACTCCGGGGGGCTCCCCGGACCGCCCGGATCAGTCCTCGTCCCGGCCCGCATCCAGGGCTTGCAACCGTTCCCGGAGCGTTTCCGCCAGCGCCGGAGGCGCCGCGAGCAGCAGATGCTCCGACGGCGGAACGCCGTTCAGGCCGAGCACCTGCCCACCCGCCTCCCGGACGACGAGCATCCCCGCAGCGACATCCCACGGGTGCAGCCCCCGTTCGTAGTAGGCGTCGAGCCGGCCGTCCGCGACCAGACACAGGTCGATCGCGGCGCTACCAATGCGACGAACATCACGGATCAACGGGAGGAGACCGGCCAGCACCCGGGCCTGCTGGCGGCGTCGCTCGGCGCGGTAACCGAACCCGGTCCCGACGAGGGCGGCGGACAGTTCCGGGCCGGCCCCCAACTGCAGCCGACGCCCCTCGTGGAACGCCCCGAGCCCGACACCGGCCGTCCAGGTCGTGCCGAGTCCCGGACTGTGCACACAGCCCGCCACCGGTGTCCAGTGCCCGGGCCGCAGCGGGTCCCCGACGGCCACCGCCACGCTGACCGCGTATCCGGGTTGCCCGTACAGGTAGTTGACGGTTCCGTCGATAGGGTCGACGACCCAGGTCAGTCCGCTCGTCCCGGGCTGCAGGCCGCCTTCCTCACCGAGCAGGCCGTCCTCCGGCCGGGCGCCCAGCAGGACGTCGTTGAGCAGGTCCTCGGCGGCATGATCCATCTGGGTGACCACATCCGTCGGGCTGGACTTCGTCTGCACCTGCCACGATTCCGGACGCTCGTCCCGGATCAGCGCCCCCGCCTTCCGTGCGGCCCGCTCGGCCAGAGCCATCAGCTCCGCCACGGGGGCCTGCACCGCAACCCCGCCGGTCTCATCGCCCACCGCAGATCCTCCTCATTCCGGCCAGCACCGTTTCCCTCCCGCTCCCCTCGTTGCCCGGCCGGATCGCCGCACTACCCGCAACCCGGCCGAACCGCCTCGTCACCCGGCCACGCCCCCCGGCCGCAGCTCGCCCCCGTCCGGGTCCGCCCCGCAGGCGGCGGGCCGGGGCCCGCGGGGGGCGGGACAGCATCCCGCCGGACAGACCGCGGGGGCCGCAGGCAGCCCTCCGACGGTCGGCGCGTCCACGGGCTCGCCCCGGGCCTGGGCGGCACGTTCCAGGGCCAGGTCGACCAGCCCTGCGACGAATCCGGGGTCGGTACCCGGGGTGGCCGCCCGGGTCCAGGACAGTCCGAGGTCCGCGGCCACCCGCGCGGCGGCCACGTCGAGGTCGTGCACGACTTCGACGTGATCGCTGAGGAAACCGAGCGGGACCACGACGACCCCGGCGACCCCGCGCGCGGCCAGGTCGCGCAGATGATCCTCGATATCCGGTTCCAGCCACGGCTGTTCGGGCGGACCGGACCGGGAGCAGAAGACCAGATCCCAGTCCGGGGGGTGCGGGTCGGCGCCGCCCCGGTCCGGACCCGCCCCGACCAGCCCCGCGGCGATGGAGGCGGCAAGGTCGCGGTGCTCGGCAAGGTAGGCGCCGCCGTGCGGCCCCGACCGCTGTGCCGCCGCAACCGGGAGCGCGTGGGTGACGAAGACGAGCCGGGCACCGGCCGGGGCCCGGGACCGGGCCTCGGTGACCGCCCGGATGACCGCACCGGCAAGGGCCGGATGGTTGAAGTAGGTGCGGACCCGGTCGACGTCGAGCCGCAGCCCGTCGCCGGCAAGGGTGTCCAGGGCCGCGGCGAGATCCTCCCGGTATTGGCGGCATCCGGAGTAGCTGGAGAAAGCGCTGGTGAGGATGACGAGCAGGCGTCGGGCGCCGGCCGCGTGGGCCTCCCGTAGCGCCTCCGGCAGGTACGGGTGCCAGTTGCGATTACCCCAGAACAACGGGGTGTCCAGGCCACGCGCGTCCAGGTCGGCGCGCAGGGCCGCGAGCAGGGCCCGGTTGTGGTCGTTGATCGGGCTGCGCCCGCCGAGGTCCGCGTAGTGCCGGGCGACCTCGGCCAGCCGTTCCTCAGGGACGCCCCGGCCACGGGTGACGTTCTCCAGGAAGGGCAGGACGTCCTCGGGTCGCTCCGGACCGCCGAAGGACAGCAGGAGGATCCCGTCGTAGGGGTGGAGGGCACCGGCGGACCCGGATGGTGGGGGAAGGTCGCCGGGACCGGACCGGGTGGGGGTTCCGGTGCGCGGGTCCGGGTCGGGAGGACGCACCCGAGCATCCTGCCAAGGTCCGACCCCCTTCCGCGCGCCGGGGCGCCGGGCAGCTGACGCACCGGCGCACCACCCCACCGAACACCACCAAACAGTCACACTCCGTAGACACTCGTATCCTTCGAGTGGCGGATCGGCGACGAGGTTGCCGACATGTGGCGCCACGCCCGGTGACGTGCTTCGAAGCGGCTGTCACGGGGGGCACAGTCGACCGAGAATGCCTGCGGAGGGAACTGCTATGGATGACCTCACGCTCGTCGGCGTCCATGACGACGGCGAGCACCTCGTGCTTGGGGGCGCCGGGGGTCAGAGGTTCCGCATCCGCCTGGACGATGCGTTGCGCGCCGCCGTCCGCCGTGACCGCGCCCGGCTCGGGCAGCTGCAGCTGGAATCGAACGGGGGACTGCGGCCCCGAGAGATCCAGGCCCGGATCCGCTCCGGGCAGACCGCCGAGGAGATCGCCGAGGCCGCCGGTATCCCGGTGGACCATGTCCGCCGCTACGAGGGCCCGGTCCTCGCCGAACGGGAATTCATCGCGACCCAGGCCCGAGGCGTCCGGCTGCGCCGCAGCGGCCCCGGCGGCACCGCCACCCTCACCCTCGGCGACCTCGTCCTGCAGCGGCTCGACCGGCAGGACGCCGACGACCACGACCTCACCTGGGACGCCTGGCGGGATGAGGACGGGCACTGGGTGGTCTGCCTGTCCTACGGCACCGATGACCCCCGGAACCGCGCGCACTGGACCTACCAGCCCCAGGACCGCAGCCTGCAGCCGCGGGACGACCGGGCCCGCCGGCTCAGCGACGACGAACCGGTCGAGGCAGGTCCGCTCACCCAGCGCCGGCTCCAGCAGATCCGCCGCACCTCCGGAGACCGGGTCTACGACATCGAGGCCGACGGCGGCCCCGGTGACGGCGGCCCCGGCGAAGTCCGCCGGGCCACCGTCGACCTGCTCGACACGCTACGCGAACGCCGCGGACGCCGGCAGCGGCTCTCCTCCCCCGATGAGGAACCGGACACCGGCTCCGGCGACGACGTCGACTCCGCGGTGGAGACCCTGCGCTCGCGGGCCGAGGCCCTGGGCAACCCGCCTGCGGCACACCCACCACGCTCCCGCCCGGAACGCGCCTCCGACGCCGACGTCCTCCAGCTCCCGGAGGAGGAGCCGCTCCGGATCCCCGAGGACGAGGACCTCATCCGGCACCGGACCACCGCCCGCCCGCCGGCCGCGCGCCGCGGAGGACCCCCCGCCCCCGCCGAGCGGACCGACCGAGGA
>JARRQM010000186.1:0-4516 GCA_037381765.1 Kineosporiaceae bacterium | reverse complement strand
CCCCCGGTACCGACACCGGCACGGACACCGGTACCGACACCGCGGCCGCCCGCGTCCTGCGGCTGCCCTACCTGTCCACCGTGCTCGTACCCGCCGACCGCCGGCAGCGCGGGGGCAAACTGTGACGCCCCGACCGCCGACAACTCCGGTGGAGCCCGCCGGGTCCGGCGGCGGGCTGGTTCGGTTCGTCGGGGCGGGGCCGGGCGCCGCCGACCTGATCACGCTGCGCGGCGCGGCGGCCATCGCCGAGGCCGACATCGTGGTCTGGGCGGCGAGCCTGGTCCACCCCGACGTGGTGGCCCGGGCCCGCCCGGACGCCGAGGTGATCGACTCGGCGAAACTGTCCGTGGAAGACCTGATGCCGGTCTACCGGCGGGCGGCCGAGCAGGGACTGGTGGTCGCCCGGGTGCACTCCGGTGACCCCAGCATCTACGGCGCCATCCAGGAACAGATCGAACGCTGCCGGGACGTGGGGCTGCGGGTGGAGGTCGTGCCCGGGGTGTCCTCGTTCGCCGCCGCCGCAGCCGCCGCCGGCCGGGAACTGACCATCCCGCAGGTCGCCCAGTCGGTGATCCTCACCCGCCTCGACGGCGGGCGGACGCCGATGCCGCCCCGGGAAACCATCCGGGCGATGGCCACCCACCGCACCACCATGGCCATCTACCTGTCCGCCGCCCGGGCCGCCAAGCTGCAGCGGGAGCTGCTGGCCGGCGGCTACCCCGCCGACACCCCCGCAGTGATCGCCTACCGGGTCAGCTGGCCGGAGGAACTGCTGCTGCCCTGCCGCCTGGACGTCCTCGCCGCCACCACCCGGGAGCACCGGCTGCACAAGCACACCCTCTTCCTGGTCGGCCCGGCCCTCGCGTCATCCGGCACCCGCTCGCACCTGTACCACCCGGGCCACCCCACCGCTCACCGCCGGGCCGATCCCACGGCGCGGCAACAGCTGCTCGCCGGGTCGACGACGGCCCCCGAGCCGATGGAGTCCGCCCCCACGCCGCGAGAGACCACCACGGAGGCACCGGGGCAGAACCCATGACCGGGACCGAAACCCCCAAGGCCGTCGCGGGCCACCCGGCACGGTTGACGGTCATCGGCGTCGACGGCTCCCCCCTCGACACCGCGGCCCGCACCGCCCTCGCCAGCGCGGACCTGATCGTCGGCGCCCGGCAGCTGCTCGACGCGTTGCCGGCCGGCGTCACCGGGGAACGGCTGCCCCTGGGCAAGCTCGACCCCGCCCTGCAGCGGCTACGCGCCGTCCTCGGCGATCCCGCTTCGCCCGGCGGCGTGGTGGTCCTGGCCGGCGGCGACCCCGGCCTGTTCGGCATCGTCCGGCACCTGCGGGAGGAGGGCCTGGCCCCCGAGGTCGTCCCGGCCGTCTCGCACATCGCCACCTTGTTCGCCCGGCTGGGCCGCAGCTGGGAATCCGCGGCCGTGGTCAGCGCACACGGCAGGGACCTCACCCCGGCCCTGAACGCCTGCCGCGCGCTGCCCACGGTCGCCGTCCTCACCGGCCCCGGCGCCGGCCCGGCCGAACTCGGCGCCGGGCTGATCGGCTGGCCCCGACGCCTGAACGTCGGGCAACGCCTGGGCACCGACGAGGAAGACGTCAGCACCGACCTGACCCCCGAGCAGGCCGCCGCCGGCACCTGGGCCGAACCCAACAGCGTGGTCGTCCTGGCGGCACCGGCAGACCCGCGGGCGAACCCGCCGGGGCGCGCCCCGCTTCCGCCGGACCGGCAGGAGGCGGGCCCCGTCCCGGCGGATCCGGGTGGTGCTCCCTGGCACAACCAGCCCGCGGCGGCCCCGCCCGCCGGGTGGGCGCTGCCCGAGGAGGCCTACGCCCACCGGAACTCCATGATCACCAAGCGGGAGGTCCGGGCCCTGGCCGTCGCCCGGCTGCGGCCCCGGCTCGGACAGTTGATCTGGGACGTCGGCGCCGGCAGCGGCTCGGTGGGCATCGAGTGCGCCGCGCTCGGTGCCGCCGTCATCGCCGTGGACGCCGACCCGAACGCCTGCGACCTCGTCCGCGACAACGCGGCCCGGCACGAGGTGACCGTTCGGGTCGTACCCGGCGCCGCCCCACCGGCTTTGGCCGCGCTGCCCGACCCCGACGCCGTGTTCATCGGCGGCGGCGGGATCCAGGTGCTGCGGGCCGTGGCCGCGCGCCGCCCGCCCCGCCTGGTCGCCGCCCTCGCCGGCCTGGACCGGCTCGTCACCGCCGTGCACCTGTTGCGGGACCACGGCTACCAGGTCGATGCCGTGCAACTGTCCGCGTCGAGGCTGGCCGATCTCGGCCAGTACTCCCTGCGCCTGACGGGCACCAACCCCATCGTCATCCTCACCGGGGAGCGTTCATGACCGCCGAGCACCACCCGTCCGTCACCGGCCCCGAATCCGTCGGGTTACCGCCGGAGAAGACCCGTGGGCCCGGTCGGCGGGTCGGGGTGGTCACCACCACCTCCGCCGGGCAGGTCCAGGCCCGGCGGATCCTCGCGGCCTGGCCCGAGGCCGCGCTGGTCCAGGAGACCACGGTGGTGGACAGTCTGCGCCGGGCCTGGCGCGACCACGACGCCGTGGTCGCGTTCGCCGCCACCGGCCTGGTCGTGCGCGCCCTGGCGCCCCTGGTCCAGGACAAGCGGTCCGACCCCGCGGTCGTGGTGCTGGACGACGCCGCCCAGCACGTGATCCCGCTGCTCGGCGGGCACCTCGGCGGGGCCAACGACCTGGCCCGGCTGCTGGCCGACCTGCTCGGCGCGCGCCCCGTCCTGACCACCGCCACCGACGTGCACGACATCCCCGGACTGGACACCTTGGGCTGGCCGGTGCACGGGGCGCTGGCCGCCGTGACCCGGGCCGTCCTGGACGGGGAACCGGTGCGGCTGCAGGCGGACGCGACCTGGCCGTTGCCCGCGCTGCCCGCCAACGTCACCCGGACCGAAACCGAACCAGAATCCGAACCGGAACCGGGGTCCGAACCGGAAACCGGGCCGGAACCGGGGTCCGGTCCGCGCGCCACGACCACGACCGGGGACGCCGTCCCGCAGGGCGGCCCAGCGGCGGCGCCCCGGTACCGGATCCTGGTCACCGACCGCGCGGTTCCGGACGACTCCGCCACCGTGGTGCTGCGACCGCCGTCGCTGGTCGTCGGCGTCGGGGCCAGCCGGGGCGCGGGCGCCACCGAGATCGTCGACCTGATCCGGTCCGGCCTGGCCGGTGCGGGGCTGAGCCTGGCCAGTGTGCGGCATCTGGCCAGCGTGGACGCCAAGGCCGACGAGCCCGGCCTGGTCGAGGCCGCCGCCCGGCTGGGGCTGCCGCTGGTCACCTACCCGGCCGCGGCCCTGGCCGCCGTCGACGTCCCGAACCCCAGCGAACGGGTGGCCGCTGCCGTCGGCACGCCGAGCGTCGCCGAGGCCGCCGCCCTGCTGCCGGACCCCGCCCGCGGCGAACTCCTCGTCGCCAAGACCACGTCGGCCGCGACTCCGGCGACGACGACCGTGCCCGCGGGCCCCGCGATGGCCACCGTCGCCGTAGCCCGGCACCGTCCCCGGGGACGGCTGGCATTGGTGGGGCTCGGTCCGGGGGCCCGGGACCTACTCACCCCCCGGGCCGTCGCCGAACTGCGGGCCGCCTCGGTAGTGGTGGGCCTGAACCAGTACCTCGACCAGGTCGCCGACCTGCTCCGTCCCGGAACCTCGGTGCTGGCCTCCCGGATGCGCCAGGAACACCAGCGGGTCAACCAGGCCGTGCAGGCAGCCCGCGCCGGGCACGCGGTCGCCCTGGTCGGGTCCGGGGACGTCGGGATCTACGCGATGGCCAGCCCCGTCCTGGAACTGTCCGATGACAGCTTCGACGTCGTCACCGTGCCCGGGGTGACCGCCTCCCTGGCCGCCTCCGCGCTGCTGGGGGCCCCGCTGGGCCACGACCACGCCGTGATCAGCCTGTCCGACCTGCACACCCCGTGGCCGGTGATCCAGGCCCGGGTCGCCGCCGCCGCCCGGGGCGACCTGGTGACGGTGCTGTACAACCCGCGCAGCCGGGCCCGGGACTGGCAACTCGGCGCGGCCTTGACCGAGCTGGCCGCCCACCGTCCCCCGACCACCCCGGTCGGGATCGTCCGCCAGGCGACCCGCGAGGAGGAACAGGTCTACCTGACCACCCTGGCCGAGACCGACCCGAGCAGCGTCGACATGTACACCACCGTCATCGTCGGCAGCACCCAGACCCAGGTTGTGGCCGGCCGGCTGGTCACCCCCCGTGGCTACACCTGGCTGCAACCCGACACCGGGCCGGAAGGCCCACCGGATCCCGGTAACGTGGCCGCGCCGGACGGTGGAACCGGGGACCGCCCGTCCCCGGCCGACGCCCCGGTCGACGCCCCGCAACCCTCGACCACGGTCCGGCACCGGACCGCGCGGCTGCCCCGCACGGCCGGTCGGTCCCGAGCCACCGGCGGGGCCCCGGCGGACCGTCAGGTCTCCGACATCGAGACCCGCTCCTACCGGATCCTGCGTAC
>JARRQM010000185.1:0-4547 GCA_037381765.1 Kineosporiaceae bacterium | reverse complement strand
ATCCGTGAGCACAGGCCGAGAATCCGCCAGTCAAAGGCTGCCCACATTGTCAGGCATGAACAGGCCTCACACCCACAAGCACGCAGGTGCGAGGCCCGAAAGGAGATCCAGCCACAGATGGTGCGCCGTCAGGGACTCGAACCCCAAACCCGCTGATTAAGAGTCAGCTGCTCTGCCAATTGAGCTAACGGCGCGAACGGGGACTGACCTTAGCAGCACCTCAGGCCGGACCGGAAATCGTTTGTCGAGCCCCTGATCTCGGCGACCGTCTCGCCGACCTCGACGACACTCCCGCAGATCCCGGTGATCATGTCGACCGCCGCACCCGACCGACGCCACAGGACCGGACCACTGTGCGGAGCTACCCCCATTCGTTTCGGGCACGGTGTCACGCCACGTCCACCCTGTCGGGGTGCTCCGGGCCGCCACACCCGGTTCTGGGCTTCCGGGGGGGAGAGAGAGCCGCTCCGGAGTGGGGTGTCGCCCCGGGTTGCCGGGGTGGTGCGCCGAACCGGGGGGCGGGGTCAGGTCCAGTGGGCGGGATGGGGGGTGGGGAGCGGGAGGACAGTGGTCCGGTCGCCGCGGGCGGACACCACCTGGGACGGGGTGAGGAACAGAGCCCGGCCCAGGTCTGCGCCGCGTAGGTCGGCGCCCCGCAGGTCAGCGCCGGTGAGGTCGGCCGCGGTAAGATCCACGCCGCGCAGGTCAGCGCCGATGAGGATGGCCCCCCGCAGGTCGGACCCACGCAGCGCGGCCCGGCGCAGGTCCGCGCCGAAGAGCAGGGCACCCCGGTGGTCGACGCCCTCTCCAGGACCCGGCAGGTCCGGACCGGTGCGGGCAAGTTCCGAGGCCCGGCGCAGCACGACATTCGCCGGGCCGCGGAACGCGTCCACCTCGACGGCGAGCAGGTCCTTCGGGGGCAGCGCAGTCAATGCGGAGATCCGCTCGAGGTGTTCACGCAGGTCGGCGTGCAAGGAGCGGGTCTGCGGAAGCCGCAGAGCCTCGGCGAGGTACCAGAGCAGCTCGTGCAGTGGCCGGAGCACGGCGAACGCGGCGAAGATCTGGTCCGCGAGCCCGGGGGTTCTGCCCGCGGGGTCCGTGGACCCGGGGCCACCGTCCGAGGAATCCGCGTACCCGGGATCCTCGCGCCAGTCCCGTCCCGCGAAGGTGCTTTCGCTCACCCGCTGGCCTGCGCCGAAGCAGTCGTAAGCGACGCAGCCGGGGTACCCCTCGGCGTGCAATCGCCCGTGGATACCGCATCGGGAGTCTTCCCCCAGATGCGAGCAGGGCCGCCCGGCTGGCTTGTCGCGGGCGAAGTCGGCGGACGCGGTGAACGTATGAACCACGCAACACAGACCGGTACAACGGGTGCAGTCCCCCCGCAGCTCCGGCAGCTCCGACAGTTCCGGCAGCTCCGACGATTCCGGAAGTTCCAACGGTCCCCCCTGTTCCGACAGACCCGGAGGGCCCGACGGTTCCCGTGCCTCCGGTGGCTCCGGCACCGCCGGTCCGGTTCCCGTACCGGCGCCACCGATACCGGTCGCGGTCAGCGCTGTTCCCGGGACAGGCTGCTGATCAGCGTCTTCACCTCATCGGCCTGGGCCCGGAACTCGCAGGCGTGCATCCCGGCCTGCACCCGGGTCACCCGCACGGCGAGCACGATGAGAGTGACACAGTTGTGTTGCAGGTCGAAACCGGGGGCGGCCCGTCCCTCATCGGTGTACCGGTGCTCGACGAGATCGCGTACCAGTGCCTGCTCCCGCAACCGGCCCACTACGTACAAGGCCAGGGCCTTCGCCGTCTTCGGGTCATCGAGCAAATGTAGTAGGGCGTGCAGTTCGACGCCGAGCGGGGCGAAGTCGGCGGCGATCACGTGCACGGCCGCCGACGCCGGCATATCCATCAGATCGAAGGGGACGGGACGGTCCCCTTCCCCGTATTCGACGAGCACCTCGGCGGTTGCCGCGATGGCCCGGTTCAACTCTTCCGGTGCGAGCTCGGCGCAGATGTCCAGAACCGCCATGTCGTCCAGCCTCCGAGCCCGGGTCGCCTCGACACCGTGGCCACGCCACGTCGCACCTGCGTGCGTGGGCCAAGGCCTTCGCAGGTGCAGCCAGAACCGTAGGGAGTGTGCCCGAGAGCGGCGAGGGGCCAACGTCCCGTACCCCACCACCGCAGCGCGCAGACCCACCGATCGGTGGATAGGGGGCGACGAACGGTCCGTACGGCCAGGTTCCGGCGCGGGCCTCCGGAGCGCGGGATTCGGGTTACCGGGTGCGGAGGTACGAAAGTCGCCTACCGGGTGCCGAGGTACGAAGGTCGCGCAACGTCGGAGCGGAGTTCGAACGTCGGAGCGGAGTTCGAAGACACGCGCTCAGCGCACCCACACCACTCCGAACACGAGGGCGGAGACATCCTCGGGACAGGTGGGGTGCACGTGCGGGCAGCGGTGACACACCCAGACGGGGACGCCGTGGTGCATCTCCCAGTGGCAGTGCCGCCGGTGCGGCGGGGCAGGAACGCAGGGGCCGGACGGGACGCTCGGGGAGGTCGGCCCCGGCGAACTGGGGGTCGACGGAGGCGGCGGCGACCCTGGTGAGCTGGGAGGCGACGAAGGCGGCGGCGGCGCTGGTGCTGTCCTGTCGGAATCGGGGGAGGTCGTGGTGGAAGATCTGCCGGGATCCTTCTCCACCTCGTCCGCCGTGTCTTCCGGGCTTCCCGTCGGGGTGGGGGCGGCGGTAGGGGTGGCCGGAGGTGTGGTGTCGGCGACCGTCGACTTCAGGGATGGGGGGGCGCCGGCCGCGCCTTCCGCCGAACCGCCCCGGCCCGGCCCCATCGGCCACAGCCCGACGGTCACCAGCAGCCCCACTCCGATTGCCGCGGCCCCGATCGTCACGAGTTTCGCCGATGCCCCGCTCGTCCCGGTCGCGACCGCGCCGGAGACAGGCACTGGTGCGGTGACCGGGACGCCCGCCTGGGTCAGAGCGGCCACGGCACGATCCCGGAACAGTACCGGGGCCACGACCAACGGCACGGAGGCGAACATCCGCACCGGGTCGGTCTGCCGGGACAGCTCCTGGCGGCAGGTGGGGCAGGTGCGCTGGTGCTGCCGGATGGTGCTGGCGACGTGCAGGTCGAACGGCCCGGTCCCCTCGACCAGTTCGGCAAGTTCATCGCAGGTGGGTCGACCATCCCGCCAGAGCAGGACGGCGCCGACGGCGTCGCGGAGTTTGCGGCGCATCCGGAACAGCAGCTGTGAGGCGTTGTTCGCGGTGATCTGCAGTTCTTCGGCGATCTCCGAGGGTTCCAGACCGTGCCGCAGGTGCAGGTCGAGCAGGCTGCTGTCGCGTTCACCGAGGACCGCGACCGCCGTCCAGACGAGGCGCCGCTGGGCCTGCCGTTCGGCGAGTACAGCCGGGTCGTTCCCCGGGTCGTGATCGACCGGAGTGGGGTCGAGGCTGGAGTCGATCGGTTCGAAGGACCGGGACCGTTCCCGGGTCAGCCGGTTCAGCGACCGGTTACGGGTGATCCGCAGGATCCACCCGCCGAAGGCACCGGGTTCGCGCAGCTCCGCCAGCCGTTCCCAGCCGACGAGGAAGGCGTCCTGGGCCACATCCGCAGCGGCCTCCCGGTCACGCAGGATGTGGAACGCCACGTCGTAGCAACGGTCGTACCAGCGCCGGAACAGTTCGCCGTAGGCACCGTCCTCCCGTTCCCGGGCAGCGGCCACCAACTCGGTATCGGATCGGACCTCATCCGTCGTCGCTGCGCTCATCACCGTGATCCTTGCACCTTCGGCTGCGGAACCCCAGTGCCGCCCCGGCTCTCACCGGGGCGGCACCGTCCAACAACTTCGTCGGTCAGTTGTCTCGGTCAATCCGTGATGACGACAGGTGTCCCCAGGGGGACGGAACGCAACTGCGCTTCCACCGCGGATGGCACCCGGATGCAACCGTGGGAAACTGCTTCACCGATACTCGACGGATCGTCCGTCCCGTGGATCCCGACCTGCCCGTCGCTGCCGCCGAACTCCGAGAGCGTCTCCGAGTGCGCTGACAGTCCCAGGGCGAACGACCCGTAGGCGGGGTTCGTGGAATTCACCCGGTCGGTGACGTAGAAGGTCCCCGACGGCGTCGGATTCTCCGCGGACCCCACGGCGACCGATGCCACCACAGGGTCCTTCCCCGGCAGGGTGAGCGTGAGCTGGCGTTTCGACAGCGACACGGTGATCCGGGTTTCCACTGGCTCAACCCGCACGTCCTCGGCCGAAACCCATCCGGTGCTCCCGTTGGGGCGCACCGGCAGATAGATCTCGACCCAGTCACCCTCGACCTTCCGGACCAAGAACACCCGGGCGGACTTCAGCGGAGTCTTCTCCGATAGTTCGGTCACCACGTCGGCAGACGCATCAGGGTCGGTCCGCACCGTGATCGGACCATCCGCCACATCCACCGCCCGGGACCCTGCGGCGGCCGAGGCGCCCCCGTCCCCGGCCGCCGCAGAACTCGACGTCCCCCCGGACGCCGGCGGGGCGTCCGCCGCCGGCG
>JARRQM010000184.1:0-4550 GCA_037381765.1 Kineosporiaceae bacterium | reverse complement strand
TCGAACATCCGATGATCATGGGGGTGGGTAAGGACGTCGAGGGCGGGTACGTCGTCGCCAACCTCGCAAAGATGCCGCACCTGCTGGTTGCCGGGGCGACCGGGGCGGGGAAGTCGAGTTTCGTCAACTCGATGATCACCTCGATCCTCATGCGGGCGACCCCGGATGAGGTGCGGCTCGTCCTCGTCGACCCGAAACGGGTCGAGCTCACCGCCTACGAAGGCATCCCGCACCTGATCACCCCGATCATCACCAGCCCGAAGAAGGCCGCCGAGGCGTTGCAGTGGGTCGTCAAGGAGATGGATGCCCGCTACGACGACCTCGCGGCCTTCGGGTTCAAGCACATCGACGACTTCAACTCCGCCGTCCGGGTCGGCAAGGTCACCCCGCCCGCGGGGAGCCGGCGCACCCTGTCGCCGTACCCGTACCTGCTGGTCATCGTCGACGAACTCGCCGACCTGATGATGGTGGCACCGCGGGACGTGGAGGACTCCATCGTCCGGATCACCCAGCTCGCCCGTGCCGCGGGAATCCACTTGGTGCTCGCCACCCAACGGCCCAGCGTCGACGTCGTCACCGGGCTGATCAAGGCGAACGTGCCGAGCCGGATGGCGTTCGCGACCTCCTCGGTCACCGACTCCCGGGTGGTCCTCGACCAGCCCGGGGCGGAGAAACTGATCGGTCAGGGCGACGGCCTGTTCCTGCCGATGGGGGCGAGCAAACCGATGCGGGTGCAGGGCGCCTGGGTCACCGAGTCGGAGATCCACCAGGTCGTCGCGCATGTCAAGGGCCAGCTCACGCCGAACTACCGGGAAGATGTCACCGCGGAGGCGGTGCGCAAGCAGGTCGACGAGGACATCGGGGACGACCTCGACCTGCTCGTACAGGCCGCCGAACTGGTGGTCACCACCCAGTTCGGTTCGACCTCGATGCTCCAGCGCAAGCTACGGGTCGGTTTCGCCAAGGCCGGCCGGCTGATGGACCTGCTGGAATCCCGTGGCGTGGTCGGTCCGAGCGAGGGGAGCAAAGCCCGGGAGGTGCTCCTCCGCCCGGACGACCTACCGGGCGCCGTGGCGGCGATGCGCGGGGAAGAACCTCCGGATGACGATGCGGGCGCCGTGCCCGAGGAATGGGAGCCGAAAGAAGGTGACGACAGGTGAGTGAGGGTCCGCCTCCGCCGGTCCGTGGAGGGGAAGACAGCAGCCGGGACGGCCGTCCCGAACTGGACCTCCTCGTCTGGGACGCCCCCAACGTCGACATGACCTTGTCGAACGTCATCGGGGGGCGCCCGACTCCGGCCTCCCGCCCCCGGTTCGACGCGGTCGCCCGCTGGCTGCTGGCCGGGGCCGGCGACCACGACGTCGAGGGCTGCGTGTTCGCCAACGTCCCGGCCGGGGCCGCGGTGACGATGCGGGGCTGGGTCGAGGCGATCCGCTCCTTCGGCTACGCCGTGTTCGCCCGCCCCAAACTGGAACCCGACGATGACGTCGACGGGGATATGGTCCGGCACATCGAGGCCCGCGCCCGTACCCGTCGGCTCCGCCGGCTCGTCGTGGCCAGCGGCGACGGGCGCAACTTCCTGGAACCGCTGGAGGACCTCGCCAAGGCCGGGGTCGATGTCACCGTGCTCTCCTTCGCCGAGGTCGCCGGGTACGCCCAGGAATCGCCCCTGCTCACCTTCCTCGACCTGGAGGACGTGCCAGGGGCGTTCACCACCCCGCTGCCCCGGGTACGGCTGGACAACCTGCCTCCCGACGGGGCGTGGCTGCCGGCGACCCGGCCGATGCGCGCCTTGCTCGCGGAGGCCGAGGGCTGATCCTCGCCGGCCGCCCCGGGGCCGTGACCGCGGCGCCGGGGCGGGCACGCCCGGTCACCGGCCGCCGGAACGCGTCGCTACGCTGACCCGGTGTCCGTCACCCGTACCGCCGCGTTGGTCACGCTGGGGTGTGCCCGCAACGAGGTGGATTCCGAGGAGATCGCGGGCCGGCTGGCCGCCGCGGGATGGCAGCTCGTCGACGACGCCGCCGACGCCGACGTGGCCGTGGTGAACACCTGCGGGTTCGTCGCGCAGGCGAAGAAGGACTCCATCGACACCCTGCTGGAAGCCGCCGATCTGCGTGCGGACGGCACCACCCGGACCCGGGCCGTGGTCGCGGTCGGATGCCTGGCCGAACGGTACGGCGCGGAACTCGCTGCCTCTCTGCCCGAGGCCGATGCCGTACTCGGTTTCGACTCCTACCCCGAACTCGCCGCCCACCTGGACGCCGTGCTGCGCGGGGACCGTCCCGCGGCGCACCGGCCCCGGGACCGGCGGACCCTACTCCCGATCAGCCCGGCCGCCCGGCCCGGCGGCGACACTCCCGCGGTACCGCCCCGGATACGCCTGGACGACCGGTCCTGGGCCCCGGTCAAACTCGCGTCGGGCTGCGACCGGCGCTGCGCCTTCTGTGCCATCCCCGCCTTCCGGGGGGCGTTCACCTCCCGGCCGCCCGTCGAGGTCCACGCCGAGGCCACCCGGTTGGCCGCGCAGGGGGTCCGGGAGCTGCTCCTGGTCAGCGAGAACTCCACCTCCTACGGGAAGGACCTCGCCGACCTCGGGCTGTTGGAGACCCTCCTGCCGGAGCTGGCCGCGATACCCGGGATCTTCCGGGTCCGGCTGTCCTACCTGCAACCGGCCAAACTGCGGCCCGGGTTGCTCGCCGCGCTCACCGGAACCGCCGGGGTCGCCCCGTACTTCGACCTGTCCTTCCAGCATGCGTCGGCACCCTTGCTGCGCCGGATGCGCCGGTTCGGCGGCCGGGAGGAGTTCCTCGACCTGCTGGACCGGATCCGGGCGGCGGCCCCCACGGCGGGCATCCGGTCCAATGTCATCGTCGGTTTCCCCGGGGAGACCGAGGAGGACGTCGACGTGCTCGTCGACTTCCTCACCCGGGCGCGACTCGACGTGGTCGGGGTGTTCGGGTATTCCGATGAGGAAGGCACTGAGGCCGCCGGGATGGACGGGAAACACGACCCGGACGTCATCGCCGCCCGGGTCGCCCGGCTCACCTCCCTCGTCGAGGAACTCATCGCCCAGCGCGCCGAGGACCGGATCGGCGAGGAGGTCGACGTGCTCGTCGAGGACGTACCGGCCGATGCCGGACCTGCCGGCGCGGGAACGGCTGACGCCGGATCGGCCGATCCTGCAGGGTCGGCTGACACCGGATCGGCCGATCCTGCGGGGTCGGCCGGGATCCCGGTCGCCACCGGGCGGGCCGCACATCAGGGGCCGGAGACGGACGGGGTGACCCACCTCGTCCCGGGCCCGGGGAGGGGGAGCGGCCGGGACCTCCGGGGCCGGTTCGCCCGCGGGGAACTCGTCCGGGCCGTCGTCGTCGGCAGCGACGGACCTGATCTGCTCGCCCGCCCCCAGGGGTGGGAGTGACGGCCCGGGAACCGTCGGCAGCCCCCGGCACCGGTTCCGGTTCCCGGGGCGGGGCCGGGGGCGGGGCACCGGGCCGGCGGGTGAGCCGCTGGAATATCGCGAACGGGCTCACCGGGGTACGGCTGGTTCTCGTCCCGGTCTTCGGTTGGCTACTGCTCAGCGGGGAGGGGACGGAGTACCGGGCCGCCGCCGCGGTGGTTTTCGTCACCGCCGTGCTGACCGACCGGCTCGACGGGGAACTGGCCCGCCGCCGCGACCTCATTACCGACCTCGGCAAGATTGCCGATCCCATCGCCGACAAGGCGCTCATCGGGATGGGACTCGTCGGACTGTCCCTGCTCGGCGAGCTGTCCTGGTGGGTCACGGTCGTCGTCGCGGTCCGCGAGATCGGGGTCACCGTGATGCGGCTGCTCGTCGTCCGGCGGGTGGTGCTGCCCGCGGGGCGGGGTGGGAAGGCGAAAACCGCCCTGCAAGCGCTCGCGGTCACCGGGTACGTGCTCCCGCTGCCCGAGGTGGGGCATCTCGCGGCCGTCGCCGTCATGGCGCTCGCGGTGGCGGTGACCGTGATCACCGGTATCGACTACGCGGTTCAGGGAGTACGGGTGGTCCGCGGGACGGGCCGGGACCGGTGACCGGCTCCGGCGGGGAGCCGCAGGCCCGGGTGCTGGACCTGCTGCGGCGCCGGGGACAGACCCTGGCCGTCGCGGAGTCGCTGACCGGAGGGATGCTCGCGGCCCGTCTCGTCGACGTCCCCGGGGCCTCCGCCGCATTCCGGGGCGGGGTCGTCGCCTACGCCACAGACCTCAAGCACCGGCTGCTCGGTGTCGACCCGGACCTGCTGGACCGGTGCGGCCCGGTCGACGCCGACGTCGCCGGGGCGCTCGCCGATGGCGTCCGGGACCGGCTCGGTGCCGACTGGGGTGCGGCGACCACCGGTGTGGCCGGTCCGGAACCGCAGGGCGGGCGGGTTCCCGGCACGGTCTACGTCGCGGTGAGCGGGCCGCCGGGGCGCTGGGTGGTACACCGGGATCTGCCCGGTTCCCGGAGCGAGGTGCGGGCGGCAACGGTGACGGAAGTCCTGCACCTGCTCCTGTTCGCCCTGGGCGAACAGGAGCCCTGACAGGGC
>JARRQM010000183.1:0-9191 GCA_037381765.1 Kineosporiaceae bacterium | reverse complement strand
CCAGACCCGGGTCTGGCAGTACTACCGGATCCACACCCGCCGGACCACCTGGGACATCCCGGACCCGGCGGAGGTCGGGGCGGAACCCGCGGCGGAGGGTCGGGAACCCGTGGAAGGCGGGGCGGGGCCGCCGGACGTCCCGTGACGGGCCCCGTCCCGGAGTCACCCGCCGACCGGCGGGGTCCGGGGCCGGACGGGTGAATCCGTCGCCGGCCGGCTCAACCGCGGTCCTCCCGCGCCGATCCCGCGGAGCAGCGGACGTCCGCTCGGCTGGCGGACTCGGGGACCCGCGGGCGCGTGGAGGCAGCGGTGCTCCCGATGCACGCAGTGAGTTCCCCGGCGGTTCTCGACGTCCTGGGCGCGGGTTTCGCCGTGCTCGGCGCCGACGGCGAGGTCGTCGAGGCCAATCAGCGGGCCCGGGAGCTGCTCGACCTCGGTCTCGTTCCGGGATCGGCCCGGCCCCCCCTACCGGTACCCGCCCCCGGCGCCGACCCGGGTCCTTCCGGCAGCGGCCCGGGCCCTACCGGCGGCGCCGACGCCGATCCGGGCCGCGACCAGGACGGTGCTGCCGGTCCCCGGTGGGTGGACGTCTCCGGGACTCCCGTCGGCGCCGGGAACCACCCTCTGCGGCAGGTGCTGCGGACCGGGGAACCGGCCCGCGGGGTGGTCATCGGGGTCGGCCCCGGAACCCCGCAGGCCCGCTGGATCCGGCTGGATGTCTCCCGGATCGACCCCGGATCCGACCGGGTCGCCGCGCTGATGCTCGACGTCACCGCGGAGACCGAACGTTCCCGGGAATCCGCCCGGGCCGCCGACCGGGCGAGCCGCCTGATGGCCCCGGTGGCCGACGTGATCTGCCGGCTCGATGCCGGGGAACGTTTCCTGGACGTGAGCGCGTCCAGCGCCGCCGTCCTCGGTTTCGCCCCGGAGGACCTGTTCGGGCGGCGTCTTGCCGGCCTCGTCCACGTCGACGGTGCCGAGGCGGTCCGGGCCGCGATCGCTACGGCCCGGGGCGGTGGAACCGGGCAGGCCCTGGTCCGGGTCCGGCGTAGCGACGGCGAGCTGCGCTGGGCGGACCTGCAGCTGCGGCGGGTCGACGGCCCGGACGGGACGCCCGGTGCCGACAGCGAACTCCACCTCGTCCTCCGGGACGTGCACGACCGGGTGCGCGCCGAGCGGGAACGCGCCGAGGCCGATCGCCGCTACCGGCTGATCGCCGACAACACCGGCGACCTCGTCTGCGGGTACGACGCCGCGGGACGGCTCGTCTACGTCTCCCCGTCGGTGCTCGCCCTGCTCGGACACCGCCCCGAGGACCTGCTCGGCCGGGACATCGCCGACCTCGTACACCCTGAGGACCGCGGGACCGTGGGTGAGGTCTGCGACGAGGTGCGGGCCACGGGGCGGCCGGGCACCTGCCGGCACCGGCTGCGTCGGGCCGATCGGGGCTGGGGGTGGGTGGAGACCACCTGGCGGGCCGTGGCCGGAACCGGGACGGTGCCCCCCGAACTGCACTCGGCGAGCCGGGACGTCACCGATCGGATACACCGCGACGATGAACTCGCGGTGGCCGAGCAGACCCTGCGGCTCACCGTCGAAACCGCCAGGCACGGGATGGCCCGGCTGTCCCCGGACGGGCGGATCCTCCAGGCCAACCCGGCCCTGGCGGCGCTGGCCGGGCGACCGGTCGGGGAACTCGAGGGGCGGATGCTCCGGGTGCTCACCGCCCTCAAGGACCCGGACCCGGTGGCTGCCCTCCGTGCCCGGCTGGCCGGTTCCGACGGTGATGAGCTGCGCCGTGAACAGCGGGTGGTGCGCCCCGACGGCAGCGAAGTCTGGGTGGACCTCACCCTCGATGCGGTCCGGGACGGCACCGGGGCCGTCCGGTACCTCGTGGCCCGGCTCGTCGATCTGACCGCCGAACGGGTGCTCGGTGAGCAGCTCCGCCGGCTGGACGAGCACGATCCGCTCACCGCGGTGGGGACCGCCGCCGTCCTCGACGGTCGGCTGGCCGCCTGCCTCGCCGACCCCCGGCAGCGCCGGCTCGCCCTGGTCCGGCTCGACCTCGACGGGTTCCGGCGGCTCAACGAGGTGCGTGGTCGCCTCGCCGGGGACACCGTGCTCGTCGTCACCGCGCAGCGGCTGGTCGCCGCGGTGCGGGAGGCCGATCTCGTCGCCCGGATCGGGGCCGACGAGTTCGCCGTGCTCTGCCCCGGGGTGGATCGGGACTACGTGGAACGCCTCGGCCAGCGCATCAGCCGGGCGTTGACCTGCTCGGTCACCGGGGTCGGACATGTCAGCGTCTCGGTCGGGGTGGTGACGGCCCGGCCCGGGGACGGCCCCCCAGATGTTCTCGCCCGGGCCGAGGCCGCGCTGTCCGTGGTGCGCCGCACCGGTGGCGGGGGCTGGGCGGTTGACTGAACCCACCTCGGGACGGGGCCACCGGCAGGAGGGCCCGCCGCGTCCCGGAACCGGTTGGACTTCGGCCGGTCGCGGCCTAGTCTCGGCCGGGTGACCGGCCCAATCGAGGTCCCGCGCACCGGATCGACGGTGGTCGGCGATGTCGTCGTCGGGGGCGGCATCCTCGGTCTCGCCGTGGCCCGTGCGCTCACCGAACGCACCGGGGAACCGGTGACCGTCCTGGAGAAGGAGGACGCCCTCGCCCGGCACCAGACCGGACGGAACAGCGGGGTCGTCCATGCGGGGCTGTACTACCTCCCGGGGTCACTCAAGGCGACACTGTGCCGCCGCGGGGTAGGTCAGCTCCGGGACTTCTGCGCCGAGCACCAGGTGCCCTACCTGCACCTCGGCAAGGTCGTCGTCGCCACCACCGCAGCCGAACTGCCCGCCCTCGCCGAGGTGGAGCGGCGGGCCCGGGCCGGTGCGGTACCGGGGCTGCGCCGCCTCGACCCGGCGGGGCTCGCCGACCTCGAACCGGCGGTCGCCGGGGTGGCCGCGGTGCACTCCCCGACCACCGCGGTGACCGATTTCTCCGCGGTCACCCAGGCCCTCGCCGATCAGGTCACCGGCCGTGGCGGCACCGTGCACCTGGGTACCCGGGTCGTCGGGTTGCGGGAGACCGCCTCCGGGGTCGAGGTCCGGGTGCGGCGGGGAACCGGACCGGTGTCCCCGGGGCGCGGACGCACCGGACCCGGGGCCCGCCGGGGGCCCGGACCGGAGGACGGCGGGGGACTGTTGCGGGCCCGGCGGGTCCTCATCTGCGCGGGGCTGCAGGCCGATCTGCTCGCGAGAGCCGCGGCGGGTCCGCCGTACCCGCGGGTGGTTCCGTTCCGCGGGGAGTACCACCGCCTCATCCCGTCCCGCCGGGGGCTCGTGCACGGTCTGGTCTACCCGGTGCCCGACGCGCGCTACCCGTTCCTCGGCGTGCACGTCACCCCGCGGGTCGACGGGGAGGTGCTGCTCGGGCCGAACGCCGTGCTCGCCCTGGCCCGGGAGGGCTACCGGCGCCGGGACGTCGAGGTCGCCGAGGTCGTCGCCGCGCTCACCGGGTCGCATCTGCGGGGGCTGGCCCGCCGGCACTGGCGCACCGGGGCCCGGGAACTCGCCGGGTCGCTGCTCCGGCCGGTGTTCCTGCACCGGGCCCGGCAGCTGCTGCCCGGGCTGCGGCCGACGGATCTGCGGCCCGCACCGGCGGGGGTCCGGGCGCAGGCGGTGGATTCCGGTGGGCGGTTGCTCGACGATTTCGCCGTCGAGGTCGGCGAGCGGATCACCGTGCTGCGCAACGCCCCGTCCCCGGCGGCCACCTCGGCGCTCGCCGTCGCCGAGTACGTGCTCGATCGGATCGGCGTGCCGGGGAGCGGCGGCGGGGACGGGTGAGAACCTGCCGGTACGCACCGCAGGTGCTGCCCGTCGGCGGGGCCGTCGGCGTCCCCGTGGGCGGGGACGGGCCGACCGGTTCGTCCGGACCCGGTTCGGACCGGGTCCGGGTTCCTCTCCGGGACCTCCCGGCGGAGACGTACCCCCGTGGTACGCCTCCGCCGGTATGAGCCGCGGCCACCCCCCGTGACCCGCGCTCGTCGACAAGGAGCGACCCCCCGCCTTCCTGATACATGTGACATGAATCACCCCGTGCGGGAGCATTGCTCCTCGTCGCACCGTTTCCGTGGGTCTGCTCCGCAGATCCACGGTGCAGCGCACGCACCAAGAACATCTGAGTCCCGGAGCCGGCCCGCCAGCCGGCGGGGTCGCGGTTCCGGGTCGCGCCACGGACCACATCCCGGCAGGGGCTCGATGCCCGGATGCGAACGGTGGTGCCCGACGGAGAGAGACGGATATGCGAAGGCGTCCGAAACCGCTGGTGGGCGGGAAGAAGCCGGTTCCCGGGCCGGCTGACCCGGTGGATCCGATCGACCCCGTGGTCCCGATCGACCCCGTGGATCCGGTCGATCCTGAACCGGGGTTCAAGGAGCCGGAGGGGTTCCACTCGCCCTCAGGCCAGCCCGAGACCGTTACCTGACACGGTCGGCGGCGGCAGCCTTCCGGGACCTCCCGGAAAGCGTTCCCTGCCGGGGCGGGGTTGGACCCGCCCCGGCAGCGGGCGAGGATGGGGGTGGGGCGCCCGGGTGGGGACCGCGCCCCGGAAGGGAGACGGGGATGAACAGGCAGACCACCGGAACCGGAATCGGGACCGGGACCGGTGACGGGGCGGACGGCGTTTCGGGGGCCGACGGGGTCGGGGCCGACGACGCTACCCACGTGTTCTCCGCGGCAGCGGTGGACTTCGCCGCCTGGCGGGAAGGGGACCGCTCCGCCCTGGACCGGCTCGTTGCCATCCTCACCCCGGTGCTGTGGCAGGTGGTGCGGGCCTACCGGCTGGATCGACCGACGGCCGAAGACGTCGTCCAGGCGACCTGGATGGCCCTGGTCCGGAAGGGGCACCGGATCGAGGAGCCCCAAGCAGTGGTCCGCTGGCTGACCGTCACCGCCCGGCGGGAGGCCTGGCGCTCGGCCCGGCGGCGACCACGTGAGGAACCCACCGAAGACGATGTACTCGACCGGTTCCGGGCCACCGCCGAGGAACCGGAGACGGCGGCCCTGCGGGAGGGCCGGGACCGCGCTCTGTGGACGGCGTTCCGCCAGCTCAGTGTGCGGTGCCAGCGGCTGCTCCGGGTGGTCGCCTCCGCCGAGCGTCCCGACTACACGCGGCTGGCCGCGGAACTCGGGATGGCCCGGGGGAGTATCGGGCCGACCCGGGCCCGCTGCCTGGCCAGGTTACGCACCATGCTCGGCGGGATGGCCGATTGGCGGACGGCATGAGCCCGCGGCGTCGCCTCGATGACATCAACGCTCCCGGCGACGTCGACCTGCTCGGCGAGCTGCGCCGGATGTGGCGGGAACGTGATCCGGAACCGGCGGACCTCGTCGACCGGATCACCTTCGCCCTGGCCCTGGACGACCTTGAGGTCGAGCTGCTCGAACTGGTCCGGGACCGGCCGGAGACCGAGCTGGTCGGGCACCGCGGTGAGGAACGGGTCCGCACCCTCATGTTCACCGGTGACAGCCTGTCCGTCATGGTGAGCATCACCCCGGAACCGGGGAGGGTGCTGCGCATCGACGGGTGGATCACCGACGGCGGCGGGCTGGACGTCGAACTGAAGCTCGAGGCCGGAACCCGCCGGGAACGCGCCGACCCGCACGGCCGGTTCGCTTTCGACGGGGCCGAGGGCGGGCTCGCCCAGTTGCTGTTCCACCCGACGGAGAGCGCCGACCGGGCCCTCACGCACACCGTGGTGACCCCCGCCGTGCGGCTCTGACCGGAAACGCAGCCGGACCCACCGGGCCGGTCCCCACCTGCCCCGCCCGGGTCCTCCGGCCGGCGGTCCGGCAGGCCTCCATCCGGTTGGTTACCGCCCGCCGGACCGGTGACCGACCGGTCTTCCGCTATCCGGCACCATGGTCAGGTGCGCGGTTCGGGGCCAGACCACCTCTTCGCCCGCGGCCATCGTCTGATGCTCGGCGCGCAGGCCGCGGCCGCCGAACCGCTGCTCGTCCGGGCGGCAGAAGCGTTACGTGCCGGACCTTCCGCGAGCGGGCTGATCCGGGAACGGGTCCTGGTCTCGTTGGCCTACGTGCGCGCCGAACTCGGACATGTCGACGAGGGGATCGCCCTGCTCGACGAGATCACCGCGGAGCCCCCGCTCTCCGGGATCGTCGCCGGCCAGCGGGGACTGCTGCTGATGCGGTCAGGGCGGGCCGAGGAGGCCGTCGGCCCGCTGGACGAGGCGGTGCGCCTGCTCGACGAGGGGCTCTACGAACGTATCCAGCAGCAGCTGAACCGGGGGCTGCTCCGGCTGACCCGCGGGGAACTCGAACCGGCCCGGAGCGACTTCCTCACCTGCGTGACCCTGGCCGAACGCCAGGACCGGCCGTTGCTGCGCCTGCAGGCCCGGCACAACCTCGGGCTGATCTCCTACCTGTCCGGCAACCTGCCACAGGCCCTGCGGGAGCTGGACGAGGTTGCCGAGCAGCTCCGGGACCGGCCGGAATTCGCCTACGTGATCCGGGTCGACCGGGCCCGGGTGCTCTACTCCGCCGGGCTGCTGGAGGACGCTGACGAGGAACTGGTCCGGGCCATCGAGGACATCGGTCGTGGGGGCCGGCGCCAGGATCTCGCCGAGATCGACCTCACCCGGGCCCAGGTGGCCCTCGCCGGAGGCCGGGCCGTCCAAGCCCGGCGCCTGGCCCGGAGCGCGGCCCGCCGGTTCGCTCGGCGGGGCAGCCGCGGGTGGGCGGTGCTCGCGGAACTCACCGCGATCCGGGCCGGACTGTGGATCGGGGACCGCCGGGTGGCCGACCCGGACCGGGTCCGGGAACTCGCTGACCATCTGCAGGCCGACGGGTTCGTCGAGGACGCGGCGATGGCCCGGATCGTCCTGGTGCACTGCCTGCTGGCCACCGGCCGAACGGTGCCGGCCGGGCAGGAGACGACCTCCGCCCTGCGGTTGCGCCGGGGGGATCAGATCGTCGTGCGCTTGGCGCGCCGGGAGGCGCGGGCCGCATTCGCCGAGGCCACCGGTGACCGGGGGCGGGCCGCCAGCGAGCGCCGTGCCGGTCTCGACGAGCTGCACCGGTACCAGGCCAGTTTCGGCAGCCTCGACCTGCAGACCGCGGTGGCGGTACACGGCAGGCCGCTGGCGGCGGGCGGGCTCGACGCGGCCCTGGCGGCGGGTCGACCGGCCGGGGTGTTCGCCTGGGCCGAGCGCACCCGGGCGCTGGCCTCCCGGCTCCCCCCGGTGCAGCCGCCGGAGGACCCCGATGCGGCCCGGGCCCTGTCCCGGTTGCGGGCACTGCGCCAGGAACTCGTGGCCGCGCAGCGGTCCGGTGCGGATGTCCCGGAACTGCGCCGGGAGACCGCCGAACTGGAACTGCTGGTCCGGAAACGGTCGTGGTACCTGCCGGGTCCGGGGGATGTGGCCCGGCCGGCGGGACTGGGACAGGCGCAGGCGGCCCTGGAACCCGGGGGGACGCTCGTCGTGCACATGGTCAGCGGGGGTGCGGTGCACGCGCTCGTGGTCACCTCGCGACGGTCCAGGCTGGTCCGGCTCGGCGCGGCGGCCCCGATCCTGGAACGGCTCAAACGGGTACGCGGGGACCTCGACGCGCTCGCCGTCACCGGGTTCCCCGCGGCGTTCCGGGCCACGGTGCGGTCGAGTCTGGACGCCGGGCTGGACGCCTTGGACGCGGACCTGTGGCGGCCCCTGATCCGGACCGGCGGGTCGGGCCGGAACCCGGCCGCCGGTGACGGTCCCGTCGTCCTCGTCCCCGCGGGGGCGTTCACCGCGGTTCCCTGGACGATGCTCGCCGGGTTGCGGGGACGGCCGGTTTCGGTGGCGCGTTCGGTGACCGCCTGGCTGGCCGGGCGCAGGGGAGCGGTGGCCGGTGACGGCCCCGGCGGGGTCGTCGCGGTGAGCGGCCCCGGGTTGCCGCGTGCCGAGGCCGAGGCGGGGGCGGTGGCGGCGTTGTGGCCGGGGGCGCGCGGCCTCACCGGCGACCGGGCGACCGGGGCGGCGGTGCTCGGCGCCCTCGGTGGGAACCGGGTCGTGCACGTCGCCGCGCATGGCACCCACGAGGTCGCGAACCCGTTGTTCTCCTCACTGCTGCTGGCTGACGGCCCGCTGTTCGGCTACGACGTCGCGGTGGTTCCCGCGGCGGCGGATCATGTCGTGCTGTCCTCCTGCGATCTGGGGCGGGTGACCGAACGTCCCGGGGATGAGGTGCTCGGGATGACGGCGGCCCTGCTCCGTGCCGGGACCGCGTCGGTGCTGTCCAGCGTCGCCAGGGTCGGGGATGAACAGGCCCATGACCTCACCCTCGCGTACCACGCCCGGCTGTGCCGGGGAGAGGCTCCGGCGGTCGCGCTCGCCGCGGTGACCCAGCAGCAGCCGGCGCCCTTCGTCTGCTTCGGCAGGGCCTGGTAGGGGCCGGCCGGACCGGTCGGTTCCGCCGCAGGCCGGGCACCGGGCACACTGGGGCCGGCGAACCGGAACGGGGAGAGGCGGTTTCCATGGCGGTCGGACGGGTTGCGGCGGTGCACGCGTTGTGGCGGGTGCTGGCCCGGCGAGGTACGCATGGGGGGGTCGGGCGGCAGCTCGCGGCGGTGCCCCGGATGCTCCGTGCAGGGGTGCGCGGGCGGTACCCGCAGCTGGACCGGGGGCGGATCGTGCTCATCCTGCTCGCCCTCGGGTACGTGGTCTCCCCGGTGGATCTCGTTCCCGAGGTGCTCCTGTCCTTCCCCGGGCTCGCCGATGACGCCGTGGTCCTCACCTGGGCGGTCGGCGCCCTGCTCGGGGAGACCGAGGCGTTCCTGGCCTGGGAGCGGGCCGGGGATCAGGTCGTCACCGGGGAGGTCGTTGAGTGAGCGCGGCAGCTCGGTAACCGCCCGGGCCCGGTGGCTGGTACCCGTCGGCGTTTCGCGGGTTCGGATCCGTCCCCACCTCGACCGAACGTCCCACTGTCCACAGTTCATCGGCGGAGCCGTCACCGGGGGTCGGAGCCGGGCACAGTGCCGGGATGACGACGACGACCATTTCCGCCCGGCCTCGCGACCTCATCGCTTACGTCTGGTACCACCTGGGGTACCGCCCCCGGGAGAGCCTCGTCCTGGTCGGCCTGCACGGTTCCCGGCACCGGGCTGGCGCGGTGGCCCGGGCGGATCTGCCGCCCCCCGGCGG
>JARRQM010000182.1:0-6968 GCA_037381765.1 Kineosporiaceae bacterium | reverse complement strand
GGTTAGGAGGCGACCGTGGAATTCGATGTCACCATCGAGATCCCCAAGGGTCAGCGCAACAAGTACGAGGTGGACCACGAGACGGGGCGGATCCGGCTGGACCGGATGCTGTTCACCTCGACCCGCTACCCGCACGACTACGGGTTCATCGAGGGCACCCTGGGTGAGGACGGCGACCCGCTCGACGCGCTCGTCGTCCTGGAGGAACCGACCTTTCCCGGGTGCCTGATCCGCTGCCGCGCCATCGGGATGTTCCACATGCGCGACGAGAAGGGCGGCGACGACAAGGTGCTCTGCCTGCCGGCCGGCGACCCGCGGCTGGACCACATCACCGATCTGAAGGACGTCTCCGAGTTCGACCTGCTGGAGATCCAGCACTTCTTCGAAACCTACAAGGACCTCGAACCGGGTACGAGCGTCGAGGGCGCGCACTGGGCCGACCGGGCCGGCGCCGAGGCCGAGATCGAGACCTCCCGGAAGCGCCTCGCCGACAACGGCGGCCACTGAGCGCGGGTCCTTCCCGACCTACCCGTCCCGGCCTTCCCCGGTCCACCCGTCCCCGGACCCTTCCCCGGTCCTGGACCCTTCCCCGGTCCTGCCCGACGCGGCCTTCCCCGACCCACCGGTCCCGGCCTTCCCCGGTCCGGTCCGGTCCGGCCCGGCGTCCCCGGGGCAGGGTCAGGGACGGGCCGCGTACGGCATGGTCCCGCTCCACCGGACCGGCACGATGCGCACGTTCAGCCCGGTCATCGGGGCCTCGATCATCTTCCCGTTGCCGATGAACATCGTCACGTGGTGGATCGTCGACGGTCGTGCGGTGTTCGTCGCGTAGAAGATGAGGTCCCCCGGACGCATCGACGCGTACGACACCTTCGTCGCCATGCCGTACTGGGCCGCGGCGTAGTGCGGCAGGTTCACCCCGGCCTGCTGCCAGGCCCGCATGGTCAGCCCGGAGCAGTCGTAGGATCCCGGCCCCGCACCACCCCACCGGTAGGGCAGGCCGAGCTGACGTTTCGCCCAGGCCACCGCGACCCGTCCGGCTGCGGCACCGGTGCCGGACCCGGCCGCCCCGGACGGGGTCGGCGGGGCCGTCGACGACGACCCGCCGGAGCCGGCGGACGACCCCGGCGAACTGGCCGCCCCGGAAGATCCCGGCGATCCGGAGGTTCCGGAGGCGTCCGCGGAGTTGCGGGGGGCCTGCGCCCGTTCCTCCTGCCGGCGGCGTTCCGCCGCCTGCTGCGCCCGGCGCAGTTCGGTCTGACGTTCCGCCTCCAGGGCGTCCTGGCGTTGCCGTTCCAGGGCGACCGAGGTGTGCCGCAACCGGGCCAGCTGGGCGGTGAGGGCCTGCTGCTGCGCGGTGATCGTCCGCACCGTCGCCGCCGCCGAGCGGGCCGAGGCCTCGGCGTCATCCCGGGCCGCGGCGAGGGCGGCGGCCGCGGTCTGCTGCTGCTGCACGGCCGTGTCGGCCTGTTCCCGGGTCAGCCCGGCCGCGAGCCGGGCCGTGTCAAGGCGCTGGACCACGCGTTCCTGGCGACGGGCGAGATCGCCGACGAGAGCGGTGCGGTCGAGGGCCTGTTGGGGGCCCTCGGCGTCGAGGACCGCGGACAGTGCGGCCAGGCCGCCCCCGTCCATGTAGCTGCGGGCGGCGAGACGGCCGATCTCCGCCCGGGCCGCGGCGAGGTCGGCCTCGGCACCGGCGGCACTGGTCCGGGCGAGGTCGGCGGCCTCGACCCGACGGTCGAGTTCCAGCCGTGCCCCGTCGTAGGCCTCGGCGGCCGCCCCGAGGGCGATCCGGGTGGCGTCCAGCCGGGAACGGGCCGCGGCAAGGTCGGCCTCGGCGCGGGCGACCTCGGATTTCTTGGCGTCGGCCGCCTGACGGGCCTGGTCCACTTGGTCGGCCCCGGGGTAGCCGGGGTCGGCCCGGGCTGGTTCGGACACCCCGACCCCGGCCAGCAGGATCCCTGCGGCCAGCACGGCGGCCAGGCCAGAACGTACGCCCATCTCGTCCTCCGGCGTCGCGCTGTTCGGTCCCCCGACAGCACAGCTTCGTCACAGAAATAACATATTGGACTACACAGAGTAGCCATCAGTCACACTAGTCACAGCAGTCACAGAAGTCCCCGCAGGCACACCGGCCCCACCGGCTCGCCGTCACGGTGCCCCGGTTCTCGACCGAACCCCGGGCGGACTTGACCCCACGGTGAAGCCCCGAATGCGCACGCCGGACACCCCCTCGGGCGCTCCCTCAGGTGACCCCGAATTGCTACTCCAGGTATCGGAAAAGTGACACGTTGCCCCCATCAGCAACCGTTCAGGGGCAAGTCCGCCCCGAAGCAGACATCACCGTCACAACCCTGGTACGTTCCTCCGCCGGGCTCGACCCCGGGTCCAACACATTCTCAGTAGGAGAGGTCATGTCCTTCGCCGACGCAGTTCGCTCGGTTCTCACCCAGTACGCCGGGTTCTCCGGCCGCGCCCGCCGCTCGGAGTACTGGTACTACATGCTCGCCTACCTCGTCGCCTACGCCGTGATGGCAGTGATCGGCAACGTTCTCAGCACCTCGATCCCGGGGGCACTGCTGAGCCTCGCCCTTCTCGTGCCGTCGATCGCCGTGGGCATCCGGCGGCTGCACGACACCAACCGCACCGGGTGGTTCCTCCTGCTGGTTCTCGTCCCGCTGGTGAACATCCTGCTCATCGTGTTCCTCGTCGGTGAGGGCACCCCCGGGCCGAACCAGTACGGCGCCGACCCCAAGGGCGCCCAGGCCTGACCGCGTCACCCCAGGGCCGCCGTCCCCCTCGGGGCGGCGGCCCGTACCGTTCCGGCCCGAAGCGCACGGCGACGAACCCGGGGGGAACGGCCGAGGCACTGGAGTAGCCGGCCGGGAGGTACCGGTCGGCCACTCCCCGCCGACCCGCCGACCCGCCGCCAGGTGGGTGTTCCCGATCCGGGGCATGATGAGGGGCAGCGGGGCCACCCGGACCAGAGAAGGAACCCCATGGACAGCCACCTGCACGTCGTGATCGGCGCCGGCCCGGTGGGCTCGGCGGTCACCCGGCTGCTCGCCGAGCAGGGGCACCAGGTCCGGTTGATCACCCGAGCGGGCTCACCAGGTCCGGACCTCCCGACGGCACCGGGCCACGTGCAGGCGGTCGCCGCGGATGCGGCCGACGCCGAGCGACTCACCGAACTCGCCCGGGGCGCCGAAGCGGTGTACAACTGCGCGAGTCCGCCCTACCACCAGTGGCCGCAGCTGTGGCCACCGATCGCCGCCGCGCTGCTCACCGCGGCCGAACGCACCGGGGCCGTCCTGGTCACCGCCGGGAACCTCTACGGCTACGGTCCGGTCGACGGACCGATGACCGAGTCGACACCGCTGGCCGCAACCGGGACGAAGGGGCGGGTCCGCAACCAGATGTGGCGGGACGCCCTCGCCGCCCACGAGGCGGGTCGCGTCCGGATCGCCGAGGCCCGGGGTTCGGACTACCTCATTGCCACGGCCAACAGCCAGCTCGGCGATCGGGTGGTACCCAAGCTGCTGTCCGGACGGGCCGGTTCGATCCTCGGGGATCCCGGCGCGACGCACACCTGGACCGCGACCACCGACATGGCCCGCACCCTGGTCCACCTGGCCGCCGACGAGCGGGCCTGGGGCCGGGCCTGGCACGTCCCCTCGCACGACCCGCGGACCCCCCAGCAGGTCGTCGACGAACTGTGCGACCTCGCCGGGGTGCGCCGGGTGCGGGTCCGCCGTATGCCACCGGTCCTGCTCACCTTGGCCCAGCCGTTCATGCCGGTCCTGCGGGAGATGCCCGAGGTACTGCACCAGCACACCCGACCTTGGGTGATGGATTCCACCGCGGCCCGCACCGAACTGGGATTGCAGCCGACCCCCTGGGAACAGATCCTGCGCGACCACCTCGCCCAGTACCGGCCCGGCCCGGCCTGACCCGGGAGGGGGCAACGGGTACGTACCCGCGGCCCCGGCAGTCCCGCACGGTCCGCCCGGAGCCCACGGGGCCACCCGCACAGGCCACCCTGATCCCGGTCAGGTCCGGTCACGATCCGGGCCGGACCGGTCTCGCCCCTATCCGGTCCGGGCCTGTCTCGTCCCTATCCGGTCCGGGCCGGTCAGCGGGGCAGCAGGTCGAGGAACATTTCCAGGAGCCGGGTCACCGCGGGCGGGTCGGGGATCCGGTGCCGGGCCGCAGTCGTTCCGGCACCGACCTTCACCGTGAGGTCACCGAGGCCGTCGTCGAGTACGGCGAAAGCCCGCTCGTCGGTGACGTCGTCGCCGATGTAGGCGACGCCGCCACCGGCTGCGGGCAGACCGAGTTCGTCGCGCAACCGGATCAGCGCCCCGCCCTTGGTCACGTCGAGCACCGAGAGTTCGACGACTTCCTTGCCGGTCGTCAGATGCACACCGGACCAGGTCGCGGGCCCCGACAGGGTCCGCCCCGTCCGGCAGCAGCGCACCGGCACCCGGCCCCTCCGTACCGGCACCCGGCTCCGCACCAGGGCGGGCGAATTCGGCGCCGTGGCTACCGACGAGCAGGGCCCCCGGCGGTGGGGTGGCCACCCGACGAAGGTCGTCCAGGTGCCGCCCGGAGACCAGCGCCAGGTGCACGACCGGATGTTCCGCGAGCGCGGCGAGGGCGCGGGCCGACCCCGGCAGGGGCCGCGCCGCGGCCGGATCGTCGACGATCGGGGCGAGGACCCCGTCAAAGTCCAGGGCGAGCAGCAGATGTCCGCGACCGGCCAGCCCATGTACGGCGGTGACCAGGGGCGCCGGGAGGTTCCCCGACCGCGCCCCGGCCCCCACCCGGTCAGTACTGCTCACCGGCGCCCTGCTCACCGAGTTCGGCCGCGGTGAGGTCCACCGGGCCATCGTCGAACGCCGCATTCGTCGCGGGTGCCGTGGGCGCCGCCGCCGTGGCGGCGACCAGCCGGGGGACCGTCCGGGCCGGTTCCGGGGCCGGGTCGGCGGAATACCCGAGTGTGAGGGCGTTGAGGAAGTCCGAGGCCCAGCGGCTCACATCGAACTCGAAGACCCGACGGCGCAGCGACCGCATCCGCCGTACCGCTTCCCGTTCCCCGATATTCGCGGCGGCGACGATCGCGGCCTTGAGCCCGTCGATGTCATGCGGGTTCACCACGAAGGCCTGCCGCAGCTCATTCGCGGCACCGGTGAACTCGCTGATCCGAGTCGGCGTCGGCATCCGCGTCGGCGTCGGCATCCGCGTCGGTGTCGGCGTCCGCGTCCGTGTCCGAGTCGCCCGCCTCGCAGAGGTCGGGGCTCGACGAGATTCATCCCGTCCCGCAGGGAGGTGACCAGCATCACATCGGCGGCGAGGTAGAGAGCGACGAGCTCTTCCCGATTCTGCGACTGGTGCAGGTAGTGCACCGCGGGGAAGCCCAGTTGGCCGTGCGTGCCGTTGATCCGCCCGACGGCGACCTCGACCTGTTCACGCATCTGCTGGTACTGCTCGACGCGTTCCCGGCTCGGGGTGGCCACCTGGACCAGGACCGCCCCCGGGGTCGCCAGACGCCCGTCGTCGAGTAACTCCCCGTACGCCTGCAGGCGGTGCAGGATGCCCTTGGTGTAGTCCAGCCGGTCCACCCCGAGCAGCACGAGGTCGGGGTCACCGAGTTCGGCGCGGATCTGCCGGGCCCGTTCCTGGGTCTGCGGACGGCGCGAGATCTCCTCGAACAGCTGCGCGTCGATGGACACCGGGAAGGCGGCTGCCCGGACGGTGCGTCCGGACGTCCCGGATACCGGCCGGCTGCCGCGGGCCGGACCGTCCACCCGGACCATGCCGCCGTGCGCGGGCATCCCGTTCCGACGGCAGGCCCGCAGGAAGTTGTTCGCATCCGCCGGGCGCTGGAAACCGAGCAGATCCGCACCGAGCAACCCTTTGATCACCTGACGGCGCCAGGGCAGCTGGGCGAAGATCTCGTACGGCGGGAACGGGATGTGGTTGAAGAAACCGATCCGCAGGTCGGGGCGGGAGCGGCGGAGCATCCGGGGCAGCAGCTGCAGTTGGTAGTCCTGCACCCAGACCCGGGCCCCCGGGGCGGCCTGCTCGGCGGCGACGTCGGCGAACCGCCGGTTGATCCGCACGTACGACTCCCACCAGGTGCGGTGGAAGGTGGGGGGGACGATGACATCGTGGTACAGCGGCCACAAGGTGCCGTTCGACATGCCCTCGTAGTACCGCTCGACGTCGTCGTCCTCCAGGGCGATGGGGACCAGGTGGATGTCGTCGAAGTCGAAGGGGTCCGGGGCCGGTCCGGACGTCCCGGTCCAGCCGATCCAGGCGCCGTCATGGCGGCGCATCACCGGTTCGAGGGCGGCGACGAGACCCCCGGGGCTCGACTGCCAGACGACCGTCCCGTCCGGCTCCTCCCGCCGGTCCACCGGGAGACGGTTGGCCACGACGACCAGGTCGTAGCGTCCGACACCGTGTCCGTCCCGGCTGAGGAGGGGATCGGGCTCGTCCTCGAGTTCGGGAAGTAAGGGGATCGACCCGGTGCCGGCTCTCCAGCCGACACCTCGGGGTGGCGCGGGCTGACGCGGCACTCGGCAACACTCCACTTCGCTCGGTGCAGGCACGTTCAGGGCCAGCCGTGCCCGCCGCACTGACGGGTCACGTTCGACCATACCCAGGCAACCGGACAACGGAACGGCCCGAAAGCCGCGCAACGGGGGAAACAGGCGGCGCCGGTGGCTTTGCCCCCGGAAATCCGAGGAGGAGCATCCCATGATCAACTACTGAATGCCATTAACCATACACGCTCAGCGATGAGAATCGTGGTGGGTGCCGCCGCGTCGCCCGGGCCAGCCGGACCGGCCACCCCCACCGGGAACCCCGTCCCCCCGGCCGGTAACCGTGGTCGGGACACCAGGAGCCACCCCGGTCAGGAATCGAATCCCAGCCCGACCCGGTCGAGGGTGCGCAACCACAGG